>NZ_JBIWKI010000014.1:0-226338 GCF_044765565.1 Streptomyces sp. NPDC102437
AGTTCGCGCACCGCCGCGTACGAACCCGCGAACCCGATCGCGGCGATGAGCACCGCTCCGGCGACCACGAGACCGATGAGTATCCGGTGGGTGCGTGTCAGCTGCATCGCGGCCACCCGCTTTCCCTCCTGTTTCTGCATCATCAGGCCACACTCTCACGATGGTTGGCCTGGTCCACCTAGGGCCAGCCTGCCCGTGGGGGTGGGCTTATTGGCTGTGTCCAGCCAGCCCTTCGCGAGGAGGGCCTTGTAGTAGACGGGTGCCACCCTGCGGCCCTCCGCGCGCTGCCAGTCAGTGTGGTTGACGACCGAGGGGGTTGCGACCCGACTGGCGCGGTCCCGCTCGTGTCGTCGCGGAGGTCGGTCAGCTCGTCGCCCGAACCGCGTCCCTGATCAGGTCGGCGACCCGGGTGGGCTCGGAACAGGACGACGGCGTGGGAAGCGTCACGGAGTTCGACGACGACGGCGCCGGCCCGTGCGGCGCCGAAGCGCTGGACCTCGGCGCTGATCACGCGGTCTGCCCCGGCCGCCAGGGCCCAGGACGGTTTCGTCCGCCACGCCGCCGCGGACGCGGTCTCGGTGAAGGCGGCCGTGGCGAGCGGGCGTTGGGCCGCTGCCAGGACGCCGGCGACGTCCTCGGACACGTCCGCCGCGAAGACGGAGGGAAAGGCCGTCTCCTCGATGGTGACCTCGACCGCGGAGTCGCCGTCGAGGAGCGGGTACGTCCACTCCTTCAGGTTGCCCGTCAGCGGGGACTCGGGGAAGTTCCCTTGGTGCTGGCCGAGGCTCTCGCCCTCGTGGGGCACGTAGGCCGCCACGTAGACGAACGCGACGACGTTCTCCGCGGCGCCGGCCACGGTGATCAGCGCACCGCCGTAGGAGTGGCCGACGAGTACGGCCGGGCCGTCGACCTGCGCGAGGACGGAGGCGAGGTAGGCGGCGTCCGACCTCAGGCCCCGCAGGGGTTCGACGGAGCGATCACCGGGATACCGCTGCTCCGCAGTTCCGAGATGACGCCTATCCAGCCTGTCGCGTCGGCGAAGGCACCGTGCACGAGGACGACGGTGGGGTCGGTCATGCGAGTTCTCTTCTCGGTTAGGGCCATGTGTGAGGCGTCGTCACGACGGTCAGGGGCGGCCCGGGATTCGGCAGAGGTCCATGCGACGGTTGCTCACGGTAGGGCCGTGGCACTGGCATCTGTGGCACTGGCACCTCTTGTATGTGCACGCATCCGCGCCTGTCATGACAGCGCACTCGCGGCTCAGCGCTTTGGCTCGTCCTGGGCGACGGGAGCCGTCGGTGCGAAGGCCGAGGTCGCCAGCGCCTGCCATTCGCTGGGGCTCATGCCGTAGGCCCCGCGGAACGTGCGACTGAAGTGCGAGGGGCTGCGGAAGCCCCAGCGGTGTGCCACCGCGGCCATGGTGATTCTCCGGTTGGAGCGGCCCAGTTCGAGCCGGCAGAACTCGAGCCTGCGCTGCCGCACCCATTGGCTCACCGTGCTGCCGTCGTGCTGGAAGAGCTTCTGCAGGTACCGGACGGAGATGTGGTGGGCGCGTGCGATCGACTCCGGCGAGAGGTCCGGGTCCATCAGATGTTCTTCGATGTGGGCGTGGATACGGGACAGCATCTCGTTGACGGGCCCGGACGCGTCGTCGGCCTCGTCCGTGGTGTCCGCTTCGAGGAGCTCCATGACCAGGACGGAGAGAAGATGTACGGCCGTCCGGGCACGCCGGTCCCCGATCGTGGACCGGCGGAACTCCGCCTTGGCGGCGAGCGCGGTCAGGAAGTCGGACGCCAGCGCCCCGATCCCCTCCCCGCCGCGTACGGGTACGCCAAGCACCTGGTTCAGTTCCGACTCCGTGACGCCCAGATAGCAGCGGGGCACCCGGAAGAAGATCATCTGGCAGTCTTCGCCGAACTGCAGCATGTGCCGTCGGGCCGGGTCGCAGAAGACCAGGTCGTTCGGCTCCAACAGGGTCTTGGCACGCTCGTGGACGACGGTGACGGGCCCACGGACGTGGACGCCGAGGAAGACGTGGTTCCGGTCGTTTGTGTCCGGCATCTCGGAGAGCATCTGGACCAGCCACCCCGAGCGGGAGGAGGACGCGGTCGGATCGGGCGCACGGGACATCAGTGTGAGGTTCATGGTGATTCCTAGCCGTGGGTTCGTGCAGACGGAGGGCGGATTCACGCCCCTCTCTGCGGCTCCTCGGCCAGGAACTTCTCCACCACGGCGTTGAAGGCCGGTGGGTTCTCCAGGAAAGGGAAGTGTGAGCTCGCCACGTCCAAGGCGAAGACGTGCAGGCGTGCGCCGGGAATCCGCTCGGCGACGAAGCGCTGTGAGTCGGGGTGCACATGGCTTCCCTCACAGCCGATCACCAGGGTCGGCACATCGATCCGGGGAAGCACGTCCCGCCAGTCCTGCGCGCAGTGGTCGAACAGCAGCGGCACGCCCGCGTAGGCGGGTGTCGCCCTGATCTCCTCGGCGACGAAGGCCAGCACCTCGGGGTCGGGCTCGCCGGAGAACATACCGCGCACGAAGTCGGCGCGGACCGTGTCGCCCTCGGGACCGGCGAGGGCAGCGCCCAGGTACAGCAGCCCCGACATATCGAAGATGGCGCCAGAGTCCCGCTGTTCCCGCTCGGTCATCCAGGGCACGGCGGCGACCGCCGCGGGCTGGTCGACGGCGACGAAGCGCCGGATCCGTCCGGTCCCGTACTGGTCGATGAAGCTCCACCACACCGAGACGCCCATGGACCAGCCCAGTGCGTCGAAATGGTCGAGACCGAGATGGTCGACGAGTTCGAGCACGTCACGGGAGAGCCGGGCGATGCGGTAGCCCTGATGCGGCTTGCCGGACTTCCCGTGGCCGCGGAGGTCGACGGTGACGACTCGGCGACCGGGCGCCAACCCCTCGAACTGGTGGCGGAACATCGCCTGCGTCTGCCCCCAGCCGTGCAGCATCACCAGTGGTATGCCCTCGCCGCCGGCGTCCTTGTACGCGAGGCGTGCGCCATCCGTCGTGATCAGTTCCTTCATGACTTCTTCCCTGGTCAGAGGCGGTATATCGTTGCCGCCCGTCCCGAACATCATCGAATGGGGCCCGCCGCCCGCACCACCGCGAGCTGTAGGAATCGGGCCGTGGATCCTCCTCGCTTTGTCGAAGCGAGTCGGAGGTCAGGCGGCTCCGTCGGTGCCCGGGTCGAGGAGTTCCTCGATCCTGAGGCCGAGATGGAGCGTGAGCAGGTGGGCGCCGTCGTCGAGATCGAGTCCGGTGATCTCCTGGATCTGGCGCAGGCGGTAGTAGAGCGAGGTGCGGTGGATTCCCAGCGTGTCCGCGGTCCTGGGAATCGATCCGGCGTGTTCGAGGAAGCAGCGCAGGGTGCCCCGCAGGCGGTCGCCGCCATGCGCCTCGGTCAGGGTGCGGAGCGGCTTCGGGACCAGGGACGCGTGCTCGGGGAGCTGGAGCAGCACGGCGAGTTCCCCGAGGAGTTCCCAGTCACCGGCGCTCTTCAGGGTGGGCAGTCGACGTGCCGCGCGCAGACCATGCGGACCAGCGGGTCGTCGACGGCGACGGATCGGCCGAGCCGCTCCGCGAGCTCGTCTACGAGTGCCTGGAGCTCGGGGCTGCCGGGGCGGGCTCGCTGGAGCCTTACGGTCATGCGCTGTTCCTCTCTCGACCAACAGTTCCCCGCGGACTTCTGCATTCCGCGGTTCTTGATCAGTCTGAGGAAACGACGACGTCGGCACATCGCATGAATCGTCGATTACCGCGACGCCCGCGTGGGGTACGAAGCAACTACTCTCCGCTGTCGCGATGCTTCTCCAGCCGGGTCAGCTCGGCGCGCGAGGTGACGTCCAGCTTGGTGAAGGCCCGGCGCAGGTGCGAGCTCACGGTGTGCGGTGAGAGGGAGAGGTGCTCGGCCACCTGCTGGTTGGTCAGCCCTCGGGCCACGAGCCGTACCACCCGTAGCTCCGCGGCTGTCAGCTCGGGCCATGCATCGGAGAGTCCGGACGTCGAGGGCCGGCGGCGGACGCCGGCGGCCCGCAGGCGCCGACGGACGCGTGCGGCGTCCCGTTCGGCGCCCGCTCGCGCGTAGAGCGCGAGGGCCGTCTCGAAGTACGGCACCGCCTCGGACTTACGGGTGGCCGCGAGCTTGCGTCCGGCGTCCTCCAGCGCCGACGCCCGGGCCAGCACCCGAGGGCAGTCCTCGTACAGCCGGACGGCACGTACGAGGGTGGCGAGGTCGTTGTCGAGGAGCCCCCGGGCGTGCACGGCGGTGGCGGCGAGGAAAGTGAGCTCGGGATTGAGGGCGGCTCGCTTCTCGGCCAGGGCGACCGCCTGCGCGGCCCGTTCGTGCCTGCCTGCGCGCAGCGCCAGACGGACGAGCACCGGGGCGTCGGCGGGGTCGATCAAGCCGGCGTAGGCGGGCCGGTCCGCGGCGGGTGACGTCATCACCTCGTCGAGTTCGGCCATGGCACGGTCGGGCCGGCCTTCGAAGTCGGCCATCAGCGCCAGCATCCAGGTACCGAAGTGCCGGACGACGGGTGCGCCGTCGCTCCGCATGCGCCTCGCCTCCGCCGCGTACGCTCGTGCGGTCTGCCGGTCACCGGTGTGGAGGGCGACGCGCAGCATCACGTACCGGAGTGTGACGTCCGCGAGGTTGCCCGGGCCGGGATCGGGGGTCCCCGCGGACGCGGCTTCGGCGTCGGCCCGGGCGTCCGCCAGCCGTCCGGTGTCCAGATGGATGCGGGAGCGGGTCATGAGCCACATGCGGGTGGCGGCCGTCCGGCCCTGCTTCCTGGTGATCCGGATGCCTTCCTCCGCGACGGCGAGCGCCTCCGCGGTGCGTCCGGTGGTGTTCGACAGGAGAGCGTGCCACAAGGCCTCCGGAACCCACAGCGAGGTGCTGACGCCCAGGGCGTCGGCCAGCGCGGCGGACCGCTCGGCCTGCCGGAACGCCTCGGTCAGGTCCATGCGGTGGAAACTGACCGCCGAGCGGACCGTCGTCAGCGTGGCCTCGGCGGTGCGGTCCCCCGCTGCCGCCGCGGTCTCCCACGCCTCCGCGGCGATCTGCTCGGCCGCCGCGTGCTCGCCCGACATCGACAGGCCGACGGCGAGCATGGCGAGCAGTCGTCCCCTCGCGGTCACGGATATCCCGGGCAGTTGCGCCCCGGCGCGGGCCTGCCGGACGGCCTCGGAGAAGTCGAACGGTACGGCGAGGCGTGCCAGGGCGAGGCGTATGAGTGCCTCGTCCTCGGGTCCGAGACCGCCGGCCGCCAGGGCGGCGGCTCCCAGCTCGCGTGCCTGGGCGGCCCGGCCCGTCTGCCAGAGCAGCGGGATCGTCTCGGCGATGATCCGCGGCCGCTCCGGAGCGTCCGCAGTGGTGAGCTCCAGGGCCTTGAGGCTGCGCTCCGCGGCGGGTCCCGGAGCGGTGGCCGCGAGTTCCGCCGCTTCGGTGCGCAGCCGGTCGGCCTCCGCGGCGACTCCGGGCCCCGCTGTTCCCTCCGACGGCCCGGGACGGTCGACGGGGAGGGCGACGCTTCCCAGCTGCAGTCCGGCAGTCTGCCGGCGAAGGGCCTGGCGCAGGGGCAGGGGCAGGCCGGCTTCGACCGCCTCGCGGATCAGGTCCTGACGGAAGGCGAGGCGATCGCCGTTCTCGGCGAGCAGATCGGCGTCGAGGGATTCCTGGACCGCCGTGATGAGTGCCGCGGAGGACCTGCCGAGCAGTTCGGCGAGTAGTGCGACGGTGACCGGGCCGCCCATGGCAGCCGCCGTCCGCACCAACTCCCGGGCCTCGTCCGACAGCTGGTCGAGGCGGCGCACGACAGAGGGAAGCACCCGTGGGGCCGGGGGGCCGGCGGACAGCCTGGCCATGCCGTTCGCGATCGTCACCGCCGCGTCCTCCCGCAGCGAGCCGATCAGCTCGACCAGCAGCTGCGGCACCCCCTCGGCGCGGCGGGCGACGCGGAGGACGTCCGGGTCGGGAGGGGCGCCCAGGACGTCCTCGGTGATCTGCGCGGTCGCCCGGTCCCCCAGCGCGCCAAGGGCCAGCTCGTGTGCGCCTGCCTGCCGGATCCTGTCCAGGGTGGTGCGCACTCCCGACGGCACGCTGCCGCTGCGCACGGCGACCAGCCACAGGATGGCGTGCGACGAAAGTCCGGCCGCGAGGGTGTGGAAAGTGAGGAGGGTCAGGTCGTCGCACCACTGAAGGTCGTCGAGGACGACGAGCAGGGGTCCCTTTCGAACCGTCTCCCGCAGTCGGTCCCCCAGCTCCTGGAGCAGCCAGAACCGCTGGCCGGGTGTCTTGGCGAGGTCCCGGACACGGACGGCGCCCGACAGCGGCCCCTTGCCGGCGAGCACGCCGTCGAGGAGCGGGCCGAGCGGCACGAACTGTTCGTCCGGGTCCGCCGCTCCCTCGAACACCCTCGTCCCGCGCAACCTCGCGGCTGCCGCGGCCTCCGCGAGGATCCTGGACCTGCCGATGCCGGCGGGGCCTTCGACGCGGATGATCCCGCCTTCGCCCCGGTCGAGCGCGTCGAGCCGCGCCTTGATGAACGCCAGTTCGGCGTCCCTGCCGCGGAGGGGCCTCCGTACACCGTCGAATTCCTCGGGCACGGTCCGTGTCGTCATCCTGTTCACGCTCATACGGCGGAACAGTATGACCCATATGAACCACCCCGCCGTCGCCCGGCCCACCGGCCCGTCTCAGTCGAAGCGCAAGTCGGCGAGTTGCCGTTCGAGGACGGTGACGTCGTCCTCGGGCTCTTCACTGACCGGGCGCGCCGCCATGAGCGTGGCGAGCTCGACGCCCGCGCGACGGACGCGACCGGGCAGGCCGTCGGTGTACTCGTCTCCACCCGAGCCCCAGTCCTCGGAGGCCGCGAACACGGCGGTGGGGACGACGACGGCGCGCAGATAGGCGAAGAGCGGACGCACGGCGTGCTCAAGGGCCAGGGAGTGACGGGCGGTACCGCCCGTCGCCGCGATCAGGACCGGCTTCCCGGAGAGTGCGTCCGGATCGATCACGTCGAAGAAGGACTTGAAGAGACCGCTGTAGGAGGCCGCGAACACGGGAGTCACGACGATCAGGCCGTCGGCCGCCGTCACCGCGTCGATCGCGGCGCTCAGCCGCGGCGGCGGAAAGCCGGTCACGAGGTGGTTGGCGATGTCGCCGGCCAGTTCGCGCAGCTCCACGACCTCGGTCGACGGCGCCTGCCCCCGGACGGCGAGTTCGTCGCGGGCCGATTCGGCCAGCCGGTCCGCGAGCAGGCGGGTGGAGGAGGGGGTGCTCAGCCCCGCGGAGACGACGATCAGCTTCATGCGGCGGACACCTCCCGGACGGCTCGGAGGGACGCGTGCGTGGGGGCCTCCGGTACGTCGGCCGGACGTCCCTTGGCGAATTCCCTCCGCAGCACGGGCACGACCTCTTCGCCGAGGATGTCGAGCTGTTCGAGCACGGTCTTCAGGGGCAGGCCCGCGTGGTCCATCAGGAACAGCTGGCGCTGGTAGTCGCCGACGCTCTCCCGGAACGACAGGGTCCGGTCGATGACCTGCTGGGGAGAGCCCACGGTCAGCGGCGTCTGCTCGGTGAAGTCCTCCAGCGACGGGCCGTGGCCGTACACCGGCGCGTTGTCGAAGTACGGGCGGAACTCCCGTACGGCGTCCTGGGAGTTCTTGCGCATGAAGACCTGTCCGCCCAGGCCGACGATCGCGTCCTCCGGCCGGCCGTGACCGTGGTGCGCGAACCGGCGCCGGTAGAGCTGCACCATGCGCCGGGTGTGGTCGGCCGGCCAGAAGATGTTGTTGTGGAAGAAGCCGTCGCCGTAGAAGGCGGCCTGTTCCGCGATCTCGGGGGACCTGATGGAGCCGTGCCAGACGAAGGGCGGGACGCCGTCCAGCGGCCGCGGTGTCGAGGTGAATGCCTGGAGCGGCGTACGGAACGTGCCCTCCCAGTCCACGACGTCCTCGCGCCACAGTCGGCGCAGCAGCGCGTAGTTCTCCTTGGCGAGGTTGATGCCCTGGCGGATGTCCTGTCCGAACCACGGGTACACCGGACCGGTGTTGCCGCGGCCCATCATCAGGTCGACCCGGCCGTCGGCCAGGTGCTGGAGCATCGCGTAGTCCTCGGCGATCTTCACCGGGTCGTTGGTGGTGATCAGCGTCGTGGCGGTGGAAAGGATCAGTTTCTCGGTGCGGGCGGCGATGTAGCCGAGCATGGTGGTCGGTGACGACGGGACGAACGGCGGATTGTGGTGCTCGCCGGTCGCGAAGACGTCCAGGCCGACCTCCTCGGCCTTGATCGCGATGGCGACCATCGCCTTGATGCGCTCGTGCTCCGACGGCGTGCGGCCGGTGGTGGGGTCGGGTGTCACGTCCCCGACGGTGAAGATGCCGAACTGCATGGTGTCTGCTCTCCTGAGCTCGTCCGGTTCCCGCGCCGGGGAACCAGGGGCCGGGGTGACGCCGGGGCTCCGGCGTCACCCCGGCGGGTCAACGGTGCGGCGTCACTTCGCCAGGAAGGCGAGGAGGGCGGTGTTGACCTCCTCGGCGTGGGTCCACAGCAGACCGTGCGGGGCGCCCTCGATCTCGACGTAGTCGGCCGACGGAAGCGCCTTGTGGAAGGGGCGCGCGGTGCCCTCGGCCGGCAGGATGCGGTCGGCGGTGCCGTGCAGGATCAGGGCCGGCACGTCGACGGCGGGGATGTCGGTGCGGAAGTCGGTGTACCAGGTCGCCGGCGCGGCGGAAGCGGCGAAGGAGCCGCCGCGGGCCGCGGTGTTCCAACTGTGGCGGACGGCCTCCTCGCTGATGCGGGTGCCCAGGTTCTCGTCGAGGTTGTAGAAGTCGTTGAAGAAGGCCGTGTAGTAGGCGTACCGGTCGGCCTTGACGGCGGCGACGACGCCGTCGAAGAACTCCTTCGGGGCGACGCCGTCCGGGTTGTCGTCGCTCTTGAGCAGGCAGGGCTCCAGGGAGGCCAGGAAGGCGACCTTGGCGACGCGGCCGGAGCCGTACGTGGACACGTAGCGGGCGACCTCGCCGGTACCCATGGAGAAGCCGACCAGGACGGCGTCCTTCAGGTCGAGGGCCTCCATCACGGTGTTCAGGTCGGCCGCGAAGGTGTCGTAGTCGTAGCCGGTGGTCGGCTGCGAGGACTGCCCGAAACCGCGGCGGTCGTACGTGATCACGCGGTAGCCGGCGTCGAGCAGCGCGGCGCTCTGACGCTCCCAGGAGTGGCCGTCGAGCGGGAAGCCGTGGATGAGGACGACGGGCTGTCCGGCGCCATGGTCCTCGAAGTACAGCTCGATGGGGTTGGTGTTCTCCTGGCCCACGGTGATGTACGGCATGGGATTGCTTCCTCGATTCGGGGTGGCTGGTCCGCGCATCGGAGCGGCGCGGCACGCCCGTCACGCTAGGACCGGTCCCGCACCTGCTGTTGCCGTCCCGCGCACCACACCTTGCACGAGGGCGCAGAGATCGCTCAGTCGCCGGCGGCCGTTGCGGCATCGTCCTCCACGAGGGCGATCCGGGCCAGGTGGACCCTCGAGCGCACCGCGAGCTTGCGAAAGATCGACGCCAGATGGGTGTTGACCGTGTGCGGGGAGACGACGAGGACCTCCGCGGCCGACCGGTTGGTGTGGCCCGCGGCAATCAGCCGGGCCACCTTGCGTTCCGAGGCCGTGAGCGCGTCCCAGCCCTGGTCGGGGCGCGGCCGGGGGCCTCTCGTGCGTCGGCCGGCGCGTCTTGTGGCTTGCTCCAGGTCGTCCCGGACCCGGTCGGCCTGGGCGTCGGCCCCCGCCTGGGCGTAGATGTCGTGGGCCCTGGTCAGGGCGGGTGTCGCGGCGGGGTCGCCTGCCGTGCCGAGAGCGCGCCCGAGGTCGGCGGATGCGGCGGCGAGGGGCAGTGGCCGGGGGCCGGTGAGGAGGATGCGGACCGACCGCTCCAGGAGTCCGTGATCGGCGTTCACCAGGCCGGCCGCGTGGGCGGCCGTCCCCTGGGCGGTCGGCACCGAGGGATTGCGCGTGGCGTGCTCTGCCGCCTGGGTCGCGAGGTCCTCGGCCAGATCCCGGTCCCCGCCGCGCAGGGCGATCCCCACGGCCTGGACGACATGGGGGCGCAGCAGCCGCCACCGGAGGAAGGGGTGGTCCCGCTGCGCGGACCGGACCAGTTCGGCCGCTGCCGCGTGGTCGCCGTCGGCGTCGGCGACGACAGCCTCGAAGTACCGGTGCGTGGCGTGGTTGCCGGTGTTCGGCCGGTCGGCCACGGTCGCCCGCACGACGTCCAGGTGTTCCCGAGCGGCTTCGAGGTCGCCGCGCAGCATCGCGAGGAGACCGCGGTTGACGCGGATGTTGACCAGGTTGCCGGGCACGTGGAGGTCCGCTTCGAGCCGCTCGGCGGTGACGAGGTCGGCATCCGCGTCGTCGAGCCGGCCGAGCCCCATGTTCAGGGTTCCCTGGGCCCAGATCAGCATCGCGGGGCGCAGGGGAGGGTCGCCCGCCGTCCGGAGCAGTCGCCGTACGGTGTCGAAGTCGTCCATGTGGATCCGGGCGACGGCCTCCTCCGGCAGGAAGGCCGTGTCGAACACGCTCAGCACCGTGTGGTGTTCGACGGCGGCGGCGCAGTCGCCCGCGTTGAGGGCGATCTCGCCGAGACCCCACAGCGCGAGGACGCGGGCCTCCCGGTCACCGGCCCGCTCCGCCTCGGCGAGCGCCCGTTCGCCGGTCTCGCGAGCGGCCCCGAGGTCGCTCCCGCGGGACCGGGCCAGGGCCAGCCGAGCGGTCAGCCGGGCGCGGATCGCCGGGTCGGTGACGGCTGCCAGCGCCGCCGTCAAGCGGCGGGTCAGCTCGGGGACGTCGTCGAAGTGCCACAGCGTGTCACCGAGTACGGACTGCAGACGGGCGAAGACGTCCAGGGGAGGCTGCCGGGCGAGCAGCGCGTCGCCGACGTCCCGTGCCTGCGTGTAGCGGCCCGCGCGGGTCAGCGCGACGATGGCCCGTTCTCCCACGTCGTACGCCATGGGCGCACGGGGCGGTACGAGTTCCAGGGCGCGTACGGCCAGGTCGGCGGCGAGATCGGGCATCACGGCGATCACGTCCGTGGCGGCCGTGCCGAGCAGTCCGATCGCCTCCATGTCGCCGGGTTCGGCGCTCTTCAGCAGATGCGGGACCGCGTCGACGGAGCTCCGGCCCGCCGCGACGAGCCGGCTCGCGGCCTCCCGGTGCAGCGCCCGGCGTACGGAGGGGGTGAGGTCGGCGTACACCGCCTGGCGGAGCAGGTCGTGGCGGAACAGGAGGCGTTCGCCGTCGTCGTGGAGGAGGGCGGCGTCGATCGCCTCGTCCACTTCGGCGCTGAGTCCGGAGGCGGGCCGGCCGCACAAGGCGGCGGCGTCCGCGAGCGAGAACGCGCGGCCGAGGACCGAGCCGATCCGCAGGAAGTGGAGGGTGTCCGGCCGGAGGTCGGCCAGCCGGTCGCGTACGCCGAGGACCAGCCGCTCCGGCGGTTCCGTCCCGTCCGCGCCCGACGCCGCGATGCCCGCGAGCATCTCGGTCGCGAGGAAGGGGTTGCCGCCGGCCCCGTCGAGGAGCTCCGCGACCTGCTCCGGCACGTCCCCTCCGAGGACGTCGCGTGCCAGCTCGGTCAGGGCCGTGTCGGGCAGCGGCCGCAGAGGGAGGGTTGTCGTCCGCGGCCCCTGCCCGTACAGTTCCGGGTCCTCCCTGCCCGTGAGCAGCCAGAGGACCGGGGAGCTGAGCAGTCGTGCGGGCATGACGCTCAGGGCGAACCGGCTCAGCGGGTCGGCCCATTGGACGTCGTCGACCGCGATCAGTACGGGCGTGCCTGCCGAGCGCTCCTCGATCAGCTGGGCCAGCCGTTCGACGAGCCAGATGCGCTGGTCGTGGTGGTCGGCGAGGTCCGCGAAGTCCGTGCTGGACAGCAGCGGCGGGTCACCGTGCAAGAGGCCCGAGGCCAGCGAGGCGAGCGGTGCCAGCTCGTGCAGTTCCTCGGCGCGTCCATGGCTGACGACGAATCCGTGGGCCCGTGCGATCGAGATGGTCTCCTGCAGCAGTACGGTCTTCCCGATGCCGGGCTCGCCCAGGAGCAGCACGATCGCTCCGCCCTCGCCGTCGCGCACCGCCTCGACCAGGGCGCGCAGCCGCTCCAGCTCGGCTTCGCGGCCCCGCAGCCCGGCCCGGCTCAGCCCTGTCGCCACGTCTTGCTCCTCGGGCCGGTCGGGGCTCATCCCTTGACCGATCCGGCGAGCAGTCCCTGTGCGAAGTGCCGCCGGAGGGAGAAGAAGACGAGCAGCGGGACGAAGGCCGCCACGAAGGCTCCCGCGGTGAGCCGCTGCCACTCGTTGCCGTACGTCCCGGCCAGGCTCGCCAGTCTGACCGTCATCGGCGCGGTCTCGGCCGTTCCGCCCGACAGCGCCAGTGCCACGAGAAGGTCGTTCCACACCCAGATGAACTGGATGATGGCGAAGGAGACCAACGCCGGGCGGGCCAGGGGCAGCACGATCCGGAGCAGCAGCGTCCCGTGCGACGCGCCGTCGACGCGGGCGGCCTCGATCAGGTCCCGGGGCAGCCCTGCCAGGAAGTTGTGCAGGAGGAACACCGCGAACGGCAGCGCGAAGACCGTGTGGGCGAACCAGACCTGGCCGAACCGGGCGGGACCGGTGACGTTCCACGCGGGCAGGAACAGCCAGCCGTGGGAGAACAGCTTCAGGAGGGGGACGAGCGCCATCTGGAGCGGCACGACCTGGAGCGCGAAGATGCCGACGACGAGCGCGTCCCGCCCCCTGAACTCGATCCACGCCAGGGCGTACGCCGCGAAGAAGGCCAGGACGAGCGGGAACAGCACCGAGGGAACGGTGATGACAACGGAGTTGACGAAGTACTCAGCGAGCCGCCCCGACCCGTTCCCGCCGCCGGACAGCACCTCGCCGTAGTTGTCAAGCGTGAGGTGCGGCGTACCGAACACGGTCCACCAGCCCGTCGTCTTGATCTCGTCCTCGGGGCGGAACGAGGAGAGCAGCAGACCGAGGGTCGGTGTCGTCCAGAGGGCCGCGATCACCACGGCGATCAACGTGAAGGCGCTGGAGGCCAGACGCTCCCGGACGCCGTTCACCCCGCCCTCCGCTGTACCCGCACCTGGTGGGCGACGAAGGGGGTGACGAGGAGGAAGAGGAGCACGGCGAGCGCCGCGCCGCGGCCCGTCTCGCCGTAGCGGAAGGCCTGGTCGTACATCTCGTGGGCGATGACGCCCGTGTCGAACTGTCCGCCGGTCATGGTCTTGACGATGTCGAAGGCCTTGAAGGTGCCGATCGCCTGGGCGAGGACCACGACGAGCAGCGTGGGCCTGACCGACGGCATGGTGATCCGCCGGAAAATCTGCCGGGGGGACGCACCGTCCAGTCGGGCCGCCTCGGTCAGCTCGTCGGGTACGGCCCTGATCGCGCCGGCCAGCAGGACGGCCGCGAAGCCCGCCTGTGTCCACACCATCGCCACGATGAGGAACAGGACGTTCCAGGGAGAGTCCACGAGCCATTGCCTCGGTTCGCCGCCGAACGCGACGACGAGCTGGTTCAGCAGCCCGATCTGCCCGGCTTCCGCGGGGCGGTAGGCGTAGACGAACTTCCAGACGACACCCGCGCCAACGAACGACATCGTCATCGGCGTCAGGAGGAGGGACAGCGCGAACGCTCTGAACCGCGACCGTACGACGGCCGCCGCGTAGAGCAGACCGACCGAGGTCGCCAGCAACGGCACGAGCACCACCCACGCCAGGGTGTTGCACAGCGCCACCAGCGCTTGGGGGTCGGTGAACATCCACACGTAGTTGTCGAACCCGGCCCACGCGTCTCCCGGGCCGTCGGTGAACGACAGGGCCAGGGTGCGCAGACCGGGCAGGAGAAGACCGACCGTGAGCAGCAGCAGTGCCGGGGCCAGCAGGATCAGGGCCGCGGCCCTCCTCCGTACCGGCCCCCGGTGCAGCGCGAGCAGGACCAGGGCGACCACCGCCGCGAAGGCGGCGATGCCCTGGAGCAGGTACATCAGCTTGGGCTGCTGGGCGACGGCGTCGAACGGCATCAGTTTCTCGGCCAGGAGCGTTCGATGGAGTCGGCGACCTGCCGGGTGCTCGCGCCGCCGATCCAGTCGACGGCTCCCTTCCAGAACGTCCCGGCGCCGACCGACGCCGGCATCAGGTCCGAACCGTCGAACCTGAACTGTGTCCGGGGATCCTGGAGCAGCTGGATCGAGAGCTTGTCGACCGGGGTCGCGGCGTTCGCCGGATCCACGCCCCTGTTCGCCGAGACGAACGGGCCCTTCTTCATCCGCGCGTTCGCGAAGTCCGCGGAGGCCAGGTACTCCTGGAACGCCCGCACCTCGGGACGGTCGGCGAACGCCGCGGTGAACACCCCACCGCCCAGCACGGGGCGGCTCGCCGGATCGGCCCCCGGGAGGAGGAAGGCGTAGACGTCCTTGTCCGGTCCGATCTCGGTGCCCTTCGGCCACATGTCGGCGTAGAACGAGGCCTGGCGGTGCATCGCGCAGTCGCCGGAGAGAATCGGTGTGCCGGCCTCCTGGAAAGAGATCGACGCCATCGACCGGGCCGGACCGAAACCGCCGTTGGCGTACCGGTCGTTCTTGAGGACGGACCCCACGGTGTCCATGGCCTTGATCACACGCGGGTCGTTGAACGGGATCTTGTGGGCGACCCACTGGTCGTAGACATCCGTTCCCTGCTGACGCAGCAGGACGTCCTCGATCCAGTCCGTCACAGGCCAGCCGGTCGCCTCGGCGGACTCGACGCCCGCGCACCACGGCTTGACGCCCGACGCCGCGACCTTCTCCGTCACGGCCATCAGCTCGGACCACGTGCGGGGAACGCTCAGTCCCCTGTCGCGGAAGAACTTGGGCGAGTACCAGACGAACGACTTCACGTTCGCGACCAGCGGCGTGCCGTAGAGGGTGCCGTTCACGGTCGCGTAGCTGTTCCAGTCAGCCGACCAGCCCTGCTTCGCGAGGGCCACGACCCCGGCACTCGCGGGCTTCAGTTTCCCCGCCCGAGCGAAGCGTTCCAGGAGCCCGGGCTGAGGGAAGAACGCCACATCCGGCGCAGTCCCACCGTCGACCCGGAGCTGGATCTGGGCCTCGAATTCCCCGTCCCCCTCGTACTGGACGTCGATTCCCGTGCAGTGCGCGAAGTCCGCCCAGGTCTCTTCGAACAGGTCGGCCTCCCTGTCCCGGTTCTCCGCGTAGACGGTGACCTTGGTGCCAGGGTGCTCGCCGTACCGGGCGTACCGTCCGCAGTCCGCGGTGGTATGCGCCCGCGAACCGCTACCCTGCGGGGTGCCGCAGGCGGTGGCGGTGACGGCAAGCGTGATGACCGCGAGAACGAGCCTCGCGCCGAACCTCATGGGTGTACTTCCTCCGATCGCCCGCCGAAAGGTTCTCGGGGGCGATCAGAAGCTACCAGCGCTCGAACAATATCGACTAATCGTTCGATCTTGGGTGATCGGGTCAGTGGGCGGTGGCCCGGACCGCGTCCTGGATCAGCTCCGCCACGGCCTTGGGCTGGGCAAGCATGACCAGGTGGGAGGAGTCGACCTCGATGGTCGTCATGCCGGCGCGCTCGTACCCGTAGCGCTCCACATCGGGGTTGATCGTGCGGTCGGAGGAGGCGACCAGGCCCCACGAGGGCTTGGTCTTCCACGCCGCGACAGGCGCCGCCTCCGAGAAGGCACGCGCGGCCAGGGGGCGCTGGGAGACGGCGAGCACCGCGGCGAGGTCGGGGTCGACGTCCGCCGCGAAGAGGGTGGGGAACTTCTCGATCTCCACCGAGACGTCGGTGCCGGTCTCGGTGGAGCCGGCCACCGGGAACGGGGTGTAGACGAGCGCGTCGGCGAGGCCGGAGTCGGGGAAGCGGCCCTGCAGCTCGCCCAGGCTCTCGCCCTCCTCCAGCGCGTATCCCGCGAGGTACACCAGTGCGCGGACGTTGTCCTCCGTGCCGGCGAGGGTGATGACCGCGCCGCCGTACGAGTGCCCCACCAGGATCACGGGGCCCTCGACGGCACGGACCACCGAGGCGATGTACGCGGCGTCGTCGACAAGGCTGCGGTTGGGCACCGCCGGAGCCACCACGTCCATGCCGGCGGCGGTCAGTTCCGGGATGACACGGGCGAAGCTGGAGGCGTCGGCGAAGGCGCCGTGGACCAGAACGACGGTGGGGCGGGCGTGTCGGGGCATGCGCGAACTCCTCGGTGGGTGGATGGAGATGGGGAAGGTGGTGGTGGGTGGTTCACAGGCCGAAGCGGGCGCGGCGCGCCTCCGGCACCAGGTCGGCGTACTCGGGGTGCTTGCCGATCCAGCCCCGAATGAAGGGGCAGTACGGCAGGACGCGCAGCCCACGGGCCCGGGCGTCGTCGAGGGCGCCGCGGGCAAGCAGCCCGCCCAGACCCCGGCCGCCGAAGCGGGGATCGATCTCGGTGTGGATGAAGGCGATCTCGCCCTCCGAGAGGTGGTACTCGGCGAAGCCCGCGGTCTCGGTGCCGTCGCCGCCGGCAAGGATCTCGTACCGGGACTTCTCGGGCCGGTCCGTCACCTGCGGTTCCATGGGTGCTCCTGTGCGGTCGTGGTGTGACGAGGTGGATGGGTGTGGTCAGAGCGTGCGGCGCACGCCCGCCTGGCGTTCCAGGTTGCGGAGCTGGACGGCGAGATCGCCCTCCACGGCGAGGTGGGCGGGGCCACTGCGTCCGATGGGCAGGACCTGCTCGCTGCGCATGTCCTCCAGCATCAGGGCGAACGCCGTGTACATCGCGACCAGCGCCACGACGAGGCCGAGCGCGCCCGACGTGCGCGTCAGCCATTCGGCCCCGGTGATGCCCGCGAGGCCGGTGGCCGCCCAGCGGGGCAGGGAGACCGCGATCACGAGCCACAGCGCCCGCTTGGGCCGGGTCACGGCGGACATCAGCGCCCCGAAGCACAGGAGCGCCAGGTTGAAGACGCCGAGGACCTTCAGGCCGTCGGCCGCGCCGCTGAGCATGATGAGCGAGTACGGCAGCCAGCTGCCGGCGAACACCGCCATCAGGGTCGCCGCGATCACGTCACGGGCGCCGAAGGCCAGGAAACTGACCAGGAGCTGGAGCACGAAGGCCGGCAGCACCGTGAAGGCGACGGCGGTGCGGGCCTCCTCGCCGAAGATCCCGAGCTGGAGGCAGCCCGTCATCACCGACGCGATGGCGATCGTGAAGAAGCCGAGCGGCATGGGTGAGGCGATGGGGTGCAGGTTGATCCGGGTCATCGACCGGAGGTCCGGTTCGAAGCGGCGTTCCGGCAGGGCGGCCGGGTCTTCGTCGCCGCCGTCGGTGGCAGGGGAGGCTGTACTCATCGTGTGGTCTCTTTCAGTGTTCGAAGCAGGGGTCGACGAAGGACGGTGTCGTCTCGGGAACGGATCCGCGCGCTACGCGCCACCGGCGGTGCTGCTCGGACTCGGCCACGGCCTCGGCCACGGCCGACGCCTGGAGCGCGCCGCTCTGGTAGCCGCCGAAGCGGGCGACGGGGCTCCACTCTGGAGTCACCGGCGGGATGGCCTCGTCCAGTCCCTCGTACTCGGCGGTCGCGTAGACGATGCGGCCGCCGACGACGGTGAGGACGGACTCGATGTCGGGAATGACGTCCTCGGGCACGGTGAGGAAGTCGTCGGACAGGATCGCGAGGTCGCCGTAGCAGCCCTTTCGCAGGCTTCCCTTGACGTCCTGCTCGCCGGTGAGCTGAGCTCCGCCCCGGGTGTAGAGGCCGAGGGCGGTCTCCCGGTCGATCAGGTTCCCGGCCGGGTAGAGGGCCGTGCCGCCGACGGTCCGGCCGGTCACCAGCCAGTGGAGGGCGACCCAGGGGTTGTACGAGGAGACACGGGTGGCGTCGGTTCCGGCGGCCACGGTCAGGCCCCGGTCGAGCATCGCCCGGACCGGCGGGGTGTGGGCGGCGGCCTCGGCGCCGTAGCGGTCGAGGAACGCGGCGCCCTGGAAGGACATCCGGTTCTGTACGGAGACGGCGCCGCCGAGGGCCGCTATCCGGTCGAGGCTCTGGGTGGAGACGGTCTCCGCGTGGTCGAATAGCCAGCGGTTGCCGCCAGGGAAGAGCCCTTCGGCCGCGAGCTTCTCGAAGACGGCCAGGTCACGCCGGATCGTCTCGTCGTAGGTCGCATGGAGCCGGAAGCCCCAGCCGTTCTCGAGCAGGAGCCGTACGGCGCTCTCGAATTCAGTCTCGTAGCCCGCGGCGAGCTCGGGCCGGGGTTCGGAGAAGTTCTCGAAGTCGGCGGCGGCCCAGGTCAGGTTCTCTCCCGCGCCGTTCAGCCGGAGCCACTCGTCCCCGTCCCCGGGCTTCACCATCTCGGTCCAGCGCTTCAGGTCGGCGAGCTCCTGCCCGGCCGTCTGCGGGAACAGGTGGTAGGCGATCCGGAGGGTCAGCTCCCCCGACCTGGCCAGGTCGACGACCGTGGCGTAGTTGTCGGGGAAGTTCTGGAACCCTCCGGCGGCGTCGACCGCCGAGGTGAGTCCGAAGCGGTTGAGCTCGCGCAGGAAGTGCCGGGTCGATGTCCGCTTGTCGGCCTCGTCGAGGGCCGGCGCCTTGGCCAGGGTCGAGTACAGGATGAGGGCACCTGGAGCGGCGAGGAGAACGCCGTTGGGTTCGCCGTCCCGGCCGCGGACGATCTGCCCGCCGCGCGGGTCGGCGGTCTCCCGGGTGAATCCGGCGGCCTTGACGGCGGCACGGTTCATCAGCGCCGACTGGTACAGGTGCAGGACGAACACCGGGGTGTCGGGGGCAGCGGCGTTCAGTTCCGCGACGGTCGGCATCCTGCGCTCGACGAACTGTTCGGCGGTCCAGCCGCCCACGACGCGGATCCACTGCCCCTTGGGGGTGCGGCCGGCCTGCTCTCGCAGCATCGCGAGGGCGTGTCGGAGGCTGCGTACGCCGTCCCAGCGCAGCTCCAGGACGTAGTTCAGGCCGCCCCGGATGACGTGCAGGTGCGAGTCGTTGAGACCGGGGATCACCCGGCGGCCGAGAGCGTCGACAACCTTCGTTCCCGGCCCGACGAGGTGGGCGAGGTCGTGGTCGTCCCCGAGGGCCGCGACCCGGCCGTCGCGGATCGCGACGGCGCGCGCCTCGGGGCGGTCGGAGTCACCGGTGAACACCTTGGCGTTGCGAACGAGGAGATCGGCGTGCTCGTGCTCCCGGCGCGGGGCGGGAACGAGGCCCGCCACCGGCATGCTCGTCGACGGCCCGGTCATGCGAAGGCCTTGCGGAGAGTGGCGGTGGCAAGACCGATGGCGAGTTCCGCAGCCTGCGTCTCGCGCAGCGCGTTCAGCATGACGAAGTCGTGGATGACCCCCTGTACGCGCAGGGCGGTGACGGGGACTCCGGCGGCGCGGAGCTTCGCCGCGTACGCCTCGCCCTCGTCACGCAGGACGTCGGCTTCGGCAGTGAGGACCAGGGCGGGCGGCAGGCCGGTCAGCTGGTCGGTGGTGGCGCGCAGCGGGGATGCGGTGATCTGGGCGCGCTCGGCCTCGTCGGTCGTGTACTGGTCCCAGAACCACTTCATGCCGTCACGGCGCAGGAAGAAGCCCTCGGCGAACTGGTGGTACGACTCGGTGTCGAAGCTCGCGTCCGTGACCGGGTAGAAGAGGACCTGCTGGACGAGGGGCACGTCGCCGCGCTGCTTGGCCATGAGGGTGAGGGCGGCGCTCATGTTGCCGCCGACCGAGTCGCCCGCGACGGCGATCCGCGTGCCGTCGAGCTCCTTGTGGTGTCCCTCACGGGCGATCCACTGAGCAACGCTGTAGTTCTGCTCGATCGCGACGGGGTAGCGCGCCTCGGGCGAGAGGTCGTACTCGGGGAACACCACGGCCGCCCCGGTGCCGACGGCGAGTTCGCGGACGAGCCGGTCGTGGGTGTGGGCGTTGCCGAAAACCCAGCCCGCACCATGGATGTAGAGGATGACGGGCAGCGGGCCGGTGGCGCCGCGGGGGCGGACGATCCGGGCGCGGACGTCGCCGGTCGGGCCGCCGTGGACGGTGATCCACTCCTCGTCGACCTCGGGCAGGGGAACACCCTCGCCGCTCTGGACGCCGTCCACGGCCTTACGGCCTTCGGCAACAGGGATCTGGTAGAGGTACGGCGGCTGGTCGGTGGCGCCGGCAAAGGCCTGGGCGGCGGGTTCAAGGACCGGACGGTTCTTCATGAGGGGTTCTCCTTCTGGGGATGTGCGGGAGGGGGCGGGTCGGGGGCTCAACGGGTCGCCCGCGCGGCGGCGAGGATCACGTGGGTGACCACGGCCGGACGGGAGACGGCCACGGCGTGCGACGCGTCCACTTCGGTGATGTGCGAGCCGGCGCGCTGGGCCATCCACCATTGGGCGGCCGGCGGGATGTTCTTGTCGGCGGTGGCGATCAGTGCCCAGGACGGGATCGTCTTCCAGGCCGCCTCGCCGGACTTCTCCTCCAGCGCGGTGGTGGCGACCGGGCGCTGGGTCGCGGCCATGACGGCGGCGTCGGCGGTGGGGACGTCGGCGGCGAACTGCCGGTGGAACTTGGCCCGTTCGATGACGAGCTCGGTGCCGGTGCCACCGCCGGGCAGCGGGTACGGCCGCGGGTTCACGGTGTCGCCGAGAGTGGAGCCGGGGAACTTGGCGGCGAGCTCGGCCGCGCTCTCGCCCTTGTCCGGGGTGAACGCGGCGATGTAAACGAGGGCCTTCACACGGCTGTCGCCCACCGCGGCGCCACTGATGACGGCGCCGCCGTAGGAGTGGCCGACCAGGACGACGGGTCCGTCGACGGCGGCCAGCACGCTGCGCAGGTAGGCGGTGTCCGCGGCGAGACCGCGCAGCGGGTTGGCGGGGGCCAGGACGGGGTAGCCGACGTGCTGCAGCCGCCTGATCGTGCCGCTCCAGCTGGAGGCGTCCGCGAACGCTCCGTGGACCAGGACGATCGTGGGCTTGGGGTCGTGCCGGTCGGTGCCGGCGGCGACCGGGTCGCTCGCGGGTCGGGCGGGTGCGGCACCCAGCAGGGAGGCCACCGCGGCCGGCAGGGCAAGGGCGAGGGTGAGGGTGCGCCTCGTGGGATGCATGGGGGGTTTCCTTGTGGGTGGTGAAGTGTTCGGGGGTACTCGGTCGGGCCGGAGGGGATGCGCAGGTCGGGCGGGTACGCCGATTGGGCCGGGCGGGTGCGCAGGTCGGGCGGGGCCTCGCCTCAGAGGCCGTACGCCTCCAGTAGCCGGAGCCAGACCTCGCTCACCGTCGGGAAGGCGGGCACGGCGTGCCAGAGGCGCTCCAGGGGGACCTCGCCCACGATGGCCACCGTGGCCGTGTGGATGAGTTCGGTCGCCATGGGCCCGGTGAGCGTGCAGCCGACGACGACTCCTCGGGTCTCGTCGACGACGAGCTTGGCGAGGCCGCGGTAGTCGTCCGCGTGGAGCGCGGCGCCGGCGACGTCGTCGATGCGGTACTCCACCGCGCGCACCGCGAGACCCGCTTCGCGTGCCGCGCGTTCCGTGAGGCCGACACTCGCGACCTCGGGACGGGTGAAGACGGCCTGCGGGACGGCGAAATGGTCGGCTTCCGCGCTCCACGGCTGCCGACCGCCGGTGACGGTCGGGCGCCCCGCGGCTCGCTCGGCGATCGCCGCCGCACAGGCGCGCGCCTGGTACTTGGCCATGTGAGTCAGCGGCGCACGGTGGTTCACGTCGCCGACGGCATAGAGCCATTCGCCCTCGACCGCGGTGACCCGGCACGTGTCGTCGACCGGGAGCCAGTCGCTTGCCGGCAGGCCGATGGAGTCCAGGCCGAGGTCCGCGGTCCGCGGGCGCCTGCCGACGGCGGCCAGGACCTCGTCGCAGACGAGGGCGGTGCCGTCGTCGGTGTCCACGGTCACTGTGCGGGTGTCCTCGTCACGGGCGACCCGGACGGCCGACACCCCGAAGCGGATCGTGACGCCCAGATCACTCAGCCCCCGGGTGACCTCTTCGCCCGCGCAGGGCTCCCAGCCGGTCAGCAATGTCTGGCCGCGGACCAGCAGAGTGACAAAGGAGCCGAGCGAGCGCCACGCGGTGGCCATCTCGCAGGCCACCACTCCCCCGCCGATGACGACGAGCCGCTCGGGCACCGCGTCGGCCGTGGTGACCTGCCGGTTGGTCCACACACCGATCCGGTCGATCCCTTCGACCGGCGGAAGGGCGGGTTCCGTGCCGGTGCAGACCACGACCGCGCGCCGGGCCCGCAGCGTACTGACAGTGCCGTCGGCCTCGGTCACCTCCACCCGGCGCTCACCGGCAAGCCGTCCGTGCCCCCGTACGAGCGCGATGCCCGCACCGTCGAGCCACTCGGCCTGGCCGGTGTCGTCGCCGCGCCCGGTGAAGCGGTCACGGCGGGACAGCGCGTGCGCCGGGTCGAGGGGCCCGGTGACCGCCTGCCGGGCCCCGTCGACGGCGCGGGCCGCGGCCAGGGCGGCGCCGGGTCGCAGCAGGGCCTTGCTCGGAACGCACGCGCGGTAGGAGCACTCGCCGCCGACCGCCTCGGCCTCGACGACGACGGCGGTCAGCCCGGACCGGACGGCGCGGTCAGCGACGACCTCGCCGCCCGGCCCGCCGCCGACCACGACGACGTCGTACGTGTCCATCAGCCGTGCACCAGGGGGGTGTCGACGAGGTGCTCGGCCAGGAACCACACCTGTGCCTCGCCGGTACGGATCACGTCGGAGACGAGCAGGTCGACGCTGCCCTCGTCGCCCTCGTGGGAGAGCCGGGCGGCGGCGTCGCGGGCGTCGATCAGGATCCGCTCGTGCGCGTCGAGGAGCCGCGACAGCATGACGGGCACCGGCTCGACGCCGTCCGGCGGCCGGGGGATCGACGTCAGCTCCGCGACGTGGCGCGGGTCCCCGACGGCGACGCCGCCGAGGCTCTGGACCCGCTCGGCCAGCGCGTCCACGATGGCGAGCTGGGCGTCCGCGTGCTTGTCCAGCATCAAGTGGAGCGAGTAGAAGGTCGCCCCGCGCATGAGCCAGTGGTGCTTCTTGTAGAGGGAGTAGAGGATCTGCGTGTCGGCGAGGACGTGGTTCAGCCGCTGACAGGCGTACAGGCGGGTGTCGTGGCCGAGGCCGATCGGCAGCTGCTTGAGCGTGCCGAACGTCTGGGTCTCGGCGCCCTTCTGGTGCAGCAGCGGCTGGCCGCCGCCGTGCGGGTTCGTAAGGGTGTCCATCGGGTGCTCCTGTACAGGGAGAAGTGGGTAAGTGGGTGGGTCTGGCCGCCCGGTCGGGGGTACACGGGCGGCCGGACCCGGTCTGCGTTGCTCGCGCTCAGCGCTCGGCGATCGCCGGGGCGGCGGGGGGCCGGTGCAGGACAAGCCGGGTGAGGAGTCCGCTGCCGAGCCCGGCCACGAGCGCGAGGGCGGCCCACCACAGCGGGTAAGGCATAAGGCCAAGGACGGCATCGAGGGACCAGGCGCCGGGGCCGGTGGCGGCGAGGGCGGCGGCGGTGCCGATGAGGACGAGCGGGTACTCGTATCCGTCGTTCTGCACCCAGAGCCCGTGGCGCCACTTCACGGTGAGCGCGACCGTCATGACCCCGATAACGCCCGTCGCGGCGAGCGGGGTCAGGAGGCCGGCGGCGAGCAGCAGGCCCGATCCGATCTGACCACCGCCCGCCGCCAGGGCGGTGACGGCACCGCCGCGGAAGCCGTCGCCACGGAACTCCTCGGTACCGCCCTCAAGTCCCTTGCCGCCCAGGTGCCGGCTGACCTTCTGCACACCGTGGCCGGCGACGAGCAGTCCCACCAGCAGACGCAGGATCAGAAGGCCGGTGTCCACAGGGGTCAGCCGGCCGCGTGCGCGCCGATGACCGACTGCGCGTACACGACACCCAGGCCGTACGCGCCCGCGTGGGCCTTGACGATCTCCATGACGGCGCCGTACGTCTCCTGGCGCGCCCAGTCGCGCTGGAGCTCCAGGAGGACCTGGACCCAGGTCACCGGGACAGCGCCGGCGGCGATCATCCGCTGCAGCGCGTGCTCGTGGGCGGCCGGGCTGACGCCACCGGAGGCGTCGGTCACGACGTACACCTCGTAGCCCTGCTCAAGCGCGGAGAGCGCGGGCAGCACCAGGCAGACCTCGGTCCACAGACCGGACAGGATGATCTTCTTGCGCCCGGTCGCCTTGACCGCCGCGACGAGCGCCTCGTCCTCCCAGGCGTTCATGGTGGTGCGGTCGATGATCTCGTTCTTGGGGAACACCTCGGCGAGCTGCGGCAGCAGGGGCCCGGAGAACGACTCGGCGGCGACCGTGGTCAGGACGGCCGGAACGTCGAACGCCTTGGCCGCCTTGGCGAGACCGACGGTGCTGTTGATGATCGCGGCACGGTCACCGCTGCCGGTGCCGAAGAACATCTGCGGCTGGTGGTCCACGAAGAGCATGACCGAGTTGTCGGGCGTGAGCAGATCCTTACTCGGGGCGGCCTGCACCTTGTTGATGTCGAACATGAGATGTCCTCTCGAAGCAATCGGTAACGTGCCCGCCGCCTCGCGGCTCGGCACTTCTTCAAGCTACGAGCGACCCGACCGCCTGCGTTGACCTCCTGCGCCCAGGGGTTGGCACGACAGCGCACAACCGGTCAAGGACGAGTTGTCCCGCTGGGTACCACCGCCGAGTGGGACGCGGCCGGTACCCGCGTGCTTGACGAGGATGCCCATCCGGTCATTCCACCGAATCGACGCTCTCAGGGACTTGGCCCCCACTGGCGCATCTGCCCGGCCTCAGAGGAGTGGACGACGGAGGCCGCTGCTCTACAGGCCGCGCTCGACGACCACTCCCGCCTCGCCTGCAGCGAGATCCATGACGACGAGCGCAAGGAGACCGCCACCGCCTTCTGGACTCGCGCCCAGACCTTCTACGCGGCCCACGGGATCACCGTCGAGCGGTCCTGACCGACAACGGAGCTTGCTACAAGTCACACCTCTGGCGCGATGCCCTCGCAGCGGCCGGGATCGCTCACAAGCGAGCCCGGCCCTGCCGGCCACAGACCAACGGCAAGGTCGAACGCCTCAACCGCACCCTGCTCGACGGATGGGCATACGCCCGCCCCTACCGATCAGAGACGGAACGACGCGAAGTCTTCCGGCAATGGCTGCACGCCTACAATCACCACCGCGGACAAACCGCGCTCGCAGGCAAGCCACCCGCCGGCCGCGTCCCCAACCTGACCGGGCAATACAACTAGGGCGCCAGACCGGCAGCCTCTTTGGCGGTGATGGGGTGGTCAAGTAGTACGTCCTCGGAAACACTGAAGCCGGCTGCGAGGGTCATCGCATGAGGTGCCAGGTCCGCTACGACTGCCTCTATAGCATCGGGAAGCTGCTTGACCTGATCTGCTGTCAGTCGTCCGTGTGCAACGAGGTCACCGCTCTGGGCTGCAATGCGGCGCAGAACAAACAGCTGGTGCATGCTGAACAGAAGGTCCCGCGCTTCGGCACCCCCGGCCTTCGCCGCTGCACTCAGCAAGGCATCGGCAGCCAGGCGGTGAGCGTGGGCGTCGACTAGTTCGAGGGCGGGTGTGACGGCGTTGTTCCACCGGTCGAGAGGGCCGCCAGGCGCAGCTGCGCGCAGGCGTGTGCGTGCGCGCTGGTGCCAGATTCGTTCGGTATCCGCGAGTAGATCCTGGAGAAACCCAGCATCAGTGAGCTCGCGGTCCGCGACAGGCAGGCCACTGGGTTGACTCGGCACAAAGTGCCCCAAGAGCAGTTCACCCGCCGCCTTGACCCATATCACGAGGTTGTCGCCCTCTGCTGTGATCGTGCCTTCGTTCGCGGCAAGTTGGCCCGCAATTCCGTTGGCCAGGAATAGCCCTTGGGCGCCACAGCGCTCTCTACACGTAGTCAGTACTTCACGAACACGCCAGGTGAGCCATCCCTTCGCGACGGCAGTGAGGCGCTCGGCGTCCTCGCGTCCGTCCTCGGTAGCCTGTGCCCAGTTCTGAACCACTCTGCGGTGCAGCAGAGTCGCGGCATAGGTGGTGGCGAGGGCGTCGAGAAGCGGATGGTGATGACTCCGCAACGCGAAGAGCGGGACTGTACCCCGCGCTGTGACGCTGGCGGTGCGCCGACTGTGTGCGTGCCGTACCGCGACGGTGAGAGCGTGGCGTGCGACCCCCAGGCTGTAGGCACTCATGCAGAGTTTGCCAACGGTAACTCGACCTATGCTGCTCAAGAACCGTTTCCGCGGACTTCCGATAGAACTGGTGAACGCGCCTTCCGGGGTGAGACGTCCGTGGTCGGCCTGCAGCAGCGCCGTAAACGGGAGCCGAACATGCTCGAAGCTCGTGGCGCAGTGGTCAACTGGAGCTGTTGAGGTCTGAGGGAGCGTTTGTATGCATACGCCGGGGAGGGGATCCCCGGACGCGTCGTGGAGCGGGGTGAGGAACAGGAACACCCCGCGGTCCGTTCCGTCAGCGGTGACGAGACGTGCTGCGACGACAGCGCTCTTGGGGCCGCCAGTGGAGCTTGTGTTAGGCATGAACTTCCGGGCCGAATACCTCGGTGTGTGCAGGTCGAAGGTGCGACTGCCCGGGTCGTACGTCGCTGTGGTCTCTAATTGCGCGGCGGCATTGCCGTGTCCTGCCTCGGTGCACAGGAAGGTCCCCGTGCGCTCCAGGCCCGTGTACGCCGCCAGGTCTCGACGGTCTCCGTCGTGGTCGAGGAGGCTCCCGAGGAACAGGTTGTAGTGGATGCTGGCTACCGTGCCCAGGCCAGCGTCTACCG
The DNA here is from genome assembly GCF_044765565.1 of Streptomyces sp. NPDC102437. Taxonomy (NCBI): domain Bacteria; kingdom Bacillati; phylum Actinomycetota; class Actinomycetes; order Kitasatosporales; family Streptomycetaceae; genus Streptomyces; species Streptomyces sp. NPDC102437. Next base: position 26,791 of record NZ_JBIWKI010000014.1, read on the forward strand.
GACCGGCCCACTCGTGCAGGGCGGTAAGCCGCTCCACGTCGAGTACCAACTGCTCAGGGTTGTCCAGAGACTCGTTGACCAGGCGCAGCCGTTGGTAGGAGAGGGCCGCCCGCCCTTCGGGAGTCAGGCCCTCCTGGAAGCGAAATGAGTCAGTGCTGAAGAACTTGCGCCACGGCTCGTGGACTCGTTCAAACTGATCTCCGTATAGCGCTTGCGTAAGTTCAGCTGCACTTGAAAGGCCCTGGTCACGGGGTAGTTGATAGGTCACGCTCCGGAACGGTAGTTCATTATCGCCCTCCCCTCGGCGTGATCATCAACACGATTGAACTGCCGGAAGATGAGGTACTCGATGGCCCTGTCCACTGGTTACGGGCAGCGGACGCAAGAACGCGGCTGGCGCCAGTACAGCGGTCAGCCCTACCGTGACCTCATCGCGCTGACCGAAGCAGCACAGGCGCGCGCTGACCTCGACACGACTCGGACCGCCTTCGCCGACTGGTCCTACAGCTGCTACGTGGCCAACTGGGCCGCGACCAGCACCGACCGATTCAAGACAGTCGTCTCGGCTGCCGGGATGTGGAACCTGGAGGCGTTGCAGGCTGACACGGACATGCGCGCCTAGTCCATAAAGTCTTCGGCGACCCGCGGACTCGACGGGAGCGGTGCGAAACCGATTCGCCGCACTTCGCCGCGGCAAGGATGAAAACGCTGTCCCGCAGTGCCTGTACCTTCTTCTCGGTGCTGCTTCTTGAGGCGGGCGATCTGGCCGGTCAGCGCGAGGGCGAGGGTGTTCTGCTCGTCGGCCGGAGAGGCCGGTTCAGGGGCGGGATGGGCTTGGCCTCCGAGTCGTTCGATGCGTCCTCGCAGGTCGGCGTGATTGTGGAGGAAGGCGTGGGAGACGCCGGCCTCGCGCTGGACGGCCTGAAAAGTGATCGGCTCACCGTCGGACATCTCCCAGAACGCCGATGGCGCTGGATTCCAACCGACTGCGTTTCTAGGCTCATCCTTAGGATCGTTCCTCACGAAGTTCCGGAGCTGCCCTCCGATTTGCCCCTACCAGGGCACAGGCCGCCAGGTCGCGCCAGCCCGCCCAGACAACATGATCCCCGATCCGCGTGACCGTCATGTACAGCGCGCCACAGCACTCCTCCACGCCGCACCCGGACCAAGCGAGACGAACCTCGTGGGACGTCGCCGTGGCATGCAACGGCCAGTCCTGGCCCAGCAGTTCCCTGGGGCCTACTCCCAGGTACCGGGAGCCTCCCACGCCACCGGGGACCACTTCGGCCAGAAGATCCCGGCCATTGACGATCGGGCGGACCTCCACGCCGCCTTCGTCGGGTGGAGAGCACACGATGCTCAGACTGAGAAGGTCCGGTCTCGTGGTCATCGGCCAGTCGTGCGATGAGCTGCATGTCTGATGACAGATCCGACCAACGACACCATTAGCAAGCCGTGAACAAGTGGTGAGACGAACAGATAGGCTTGGCCTGACGCCAGACGACCACTCAGCCTTGAGATGTGCCGGACGAAGTCACCAAGGCAGAGGAAAGGCCCCGCTGGAGTCCCGGGTGGTAGCACACCCAGGAGCGGGGCCGGACCGACACCCAACCTCCAGAAGAAGGTGCCAGTTCTATGGCAGAGAATACCCGGCTTAACGGGGATACAGACAGTGGGACCCAGCAGTTCGCCGTAAAGATCACACCGGCGACACACCGCGCGGGCCCTGTCACCACTGCCCGCGTCATCGCATGACCGCGCAAGGCGAGGTCCTCCTCGTCTGCCTCTCCCCCGGCGACCCCGACTCCGAGTGGGAGTTCCTCGCCGAGGAACTTGTGTATGCGCGCTGGGCCGAAGAGCTGACCGCAGCCGAGACCCCGCTGGCGGGTCCGGAGCAGGTCCAGGCTCTCGACCGGCTCGTCTCCCCCGGCCTCGCCGTCACCCAGCGCGCCGCCTGCGTGGGTAGCGACGGCAAGAGCTGGCCGCGCTGTTGCCCCCATGGATCGGACGGCTTCTCGTGCAGCACGATGCGGTACTTCACCCGCACGTGGCGCCGCCACCCCGACTACCGGTCCGGGTGGAACGAAACCCTGGACAGCCCCAACGGCTTGAGTGACCGGATGCAGGACATGCTCCGTGTCGTCGGCCGGGGCGGGTTCCGCAAAGACTTCCTGGCCGGAAAGGCGCAGGGACAGACCTCACCCAGTAGGAGAGATCAGGTGACGTAGCGACGTTCTGAGCGGGAGGCTCTGTGCCCCCTTGGCGGGGGCACTACCTCTACCGCTGGCCGCTGGTGTTGACGCACCGTGCGCGGCCTCTTCATACGGCTCGGTTTGACGACCGAGCCAAGGCCCGAACTTCCGGATCCGGTTTGACGACCAGGTCCGAGCAGGTCGAGCGACTTTCAGGTTCCCCACGAACCACTTCACCTTCACGTAGGTAGTGAGAGCTCCCTTTGGCGTTCTCGTTAGTGAAAGCAGGTACATAGTGCCGTACGCGGCTGCCGTTTGTCAGCTTCCGCACGCCCGGACGCCCGATTCATGGCAAAAGTCACCCGCCTCCGAGGGCATTCCGTGCCAGCAATCCCCTCACGACACGGACATCCCGCATGACACGTCCGAACGCATGCACGAGTGCAGTGGCGAGCCCAGGCGTCAGGAAGCTCTGCGAGTGCCCGCAACCGCTCAGTGGGTCTCCACCACGACCGGCCGCATCACGACCTGCCCCTACTCCTGGATGCAGGCCGTCCACTGGGTAGGCGGCTCCGGCCTCTACACCCCGTCCCGCATCCACGGACCAAAGTGGGGGCCCACTACTGTGCTCGTCGCCCAGGAGCTGTCCGCGCTCACCGAGTGCCGGCCCGGAGTCAACTACCTCACCCGCAAGTTGAAGCTGTCCAGACGCACCGTGCAGTACCACCTCGACATGCTCCGCGAAGCCGGACTCCTCGTGTACCGCGCCCAAGGCACCCGCATCACCGGCAGCGTCCGTCAGGCGTCTGTATACGAGCGGGTCATCCCTGCCGAGTTCGACGAGGCCCTCGGCATCCGCACGGTGCAGCGCGACAAGGCCGCCCCCGCACACACCCGTGTCCCGGTCGGGATCGCCGTAGAGGGACGAAAGCTCATCGGGAAGCTCGCGAAGAAGGCCGCCCGAAAGGTACGTCGCCGCCGGACACGCAACGACGGTTCGGGCAAGTCGCGTTGCACCCCAATGCAGGGTGGTACCTCAGCGTCTTCTCCCACAGCTATTTCCACCTCTCCCTCTGAGGCAGAACTCGCCAGCGGGAGCACCAGTCACCCCACCCAGAAGAAAGCCGGCCACAGGCCGCAAAAGCTGAACAAGACCGGTCGCCGTTACCAGCTCGGACACGAGCTCGTCACCAACGTGCCGTGGCTACAGCACGCTTCCGCCCCCCGCATCTCGTGGATCGCCCGGCACTGCGCCGACGAAGGATGGACATGGCGCGAGGTCCAGGCCGCCGCGGAGGAACACAGCCCCATCGACCCTGCGGACGCCCGTCGGCCGTCCGGACTCCTCGCCCACCGGATCAAGGGCGCCCACCTGCTGTACACCGACCCCAACAGCCGCCGCCTCATGGTCCTTGAATGGCAAGAATCCCGGGCACAGGAGCACTTCCGGCACGCCGGATTCGACCAGCCCGCGCCGCACCGTGTTTCGACCAGCAACAGGGTTCGTGAGGCACAGGACACGATCAGCGCAGCGTTGCAGGCAGCGAATGCCCTGCTCCAGGCCGGCTCCGACGAGGACAACGAGCCCACGTACGCGGCTGGTGACCTCGACCTGCGCGCGCTCACTCCGCAGGAAATCGGCATCCACCGCGCCTACGCGACCGCCGACCCGACCTACGTCCGGTCACTGCTTCACACCATGACCGACACCGCGGTCCGCCGGCTCCTCACCAGCAACCTCGTCGACCAGGCCCTCGCCGCACTCCGCCTGACCCAGACGGAGCCCGTCCCCGCGTTCTGACAGCGGAACCCCCATGAACAACAGGCAACACCAGCAACCAGGCCGCGAAGCTCCGGCACCAGGCAAAAGCGCGCGGGACGCAGCAACAGCAGCTCCACGGTAGAGACGGTCTGCTCTGGGCAACCAATGAGGACTGCTTCGCGCCAGTCGAGGAGCAGCCATAACCCCCAGCCGTTCGATGCCGGCCTCGCTGGCCATCCTGTCTGCTGCAGACGTCATCAACCGTTGGTCTGAGCTCTGCCCGCAGTACGGCAGCCTCATCGAGCCCGCCCGCCAAGCGGTTTCGTTTGGATCACCGGGTCGTTGGACGGCTGGCGTCTTCCTCTGGTCCGCCCGGTGATCAACCTCGATGGGGGTGTGTCACCGCAGTGTCGAGCCGCACGCGTCCCGGTGGACCGACCGTCTCAAGGGTCAGGCTGTCCGGCACTGTGCCGCGCTGTCCGCCATCCGCTGAAGACCCACAGCACCATCGACGCCGTGACAGCGATAGAGCGACAGACCCACGCCAAGCTTCGCGAGCCCGAGATTGCGCTCGCCAACGCCGTAGTGGCTCGCAAGGAACTGACGCCGACGCCGATTCCCCCTGCCGCTCGCGAGCATCCGAACCGCGCCGGCTACCGCGGAGGGGCCAGCCCGTCGATGGGCCTTCAACGTCGCCTGTCCCCCGCTACCTGAACAATGCTCCACCACGCCTGGACTCCCCCACCGTGCAGCCATAGAGCCGACCTCAACCGGAATCGCAGGCGCGCCTCGGCACCGGAATACCGAGGACTGTCTCGAACCGCGTTTCCCGGAGCACAGATGGCACTCAGGAGGAGTGGGACTGAGGCAAGGCGTATACCGCGGTATACGCCTTGCCTCTGACGATCTGGCTCCGAATCAGACCTGTGACGTGCGGTGACCAGATCGCTTGGGACCTGGAGACGGTGAGAACGGTGAGGCGGTCTGGGCGAGTGGATGCCGGATGCTGCCTCAGTTGATCTGGTCCGGTTGCTCTGCCTTCCAGGTGCCGTCGAGTTGGAAGTGCGAGATGACCGCGATCGGGGAATCGTCCAAGGCCGCAGCCGACGCTTCCGGGCAGCAGTGCACAAGTCCCAGGACACATGGGCCGGGAGCGGGTCCGGGGCAGTGTCGGGATCGAGGGAGCGGCGCGGGCGGCGGGGTTCCTCGCATTGCAGGACTTGGAAGCCCAGCGGAAGGGCGGCGAGGCAGGAGCTGAGCGGACGGTGGTGCTCGGCGAGGATGGACGGGCGGCCGTCCGGGCCGGACCGACGGGCCAGGGTCGGCCGGAGGTAGGACACGAGCGGGACTGAGGCGAGGCGTATACCGCGGTATACGCCTCGGCCCGTTCGGAGACTCCGTCCCCCGACGGTTCGGCCAGCCGCGCTGATACCGCGTCCGCGTATACCGCGGTATACATCCGCCACGCGGAACATCCAGGGTGGTGCAAATGTCCGGCTCGATCATCTGCAATGCTGTTCCGGTCCGAGTACCGAGAACCCCTCGGGAAGCACACGGAAACGGAGCATCATGGCCTCCTCCATTCTCGTTGTATCCACCGACCCACAGGGGTCCACCATCTGGTGGGCCGACCGAATCGGCGACAACCTCCCCTTCGACTTCGCGACTGCCCACGAGGACCCCGACAGCCTCGCGGAGCTCAAGAACCTGGGCGCTGAGATCCACGTCATCGCGAACCAGAAGGGTGGAGTCGGCAAGACGACCACCACGGTCAACCTGGCAGCAGTCACGCACGATGTTCTCGGAAGCAGCGACCAGCGGCAGCACATCTTCATCGACACCCCCGGCAGCCTCGAGAACGAGCACATCCTCGCGGCCGCACTCGACATCGCTGACGACGTCCTGGTCCCGCTTCCGCCGGAACCTCTTGCGTTCGACCCGACCGCGCGCACTATCACCCAGGTGATCGCACCCCGGGGGCTGCCGTACAAGGTCGTCGTCAATGCCTGGGATCCGCGCGACGGCAAAGCCGACCGCGATGAGACTCTTGAGTACATCGACGCCATGGGCTGGCCACGCGCCAATACCGTGATCCGCCGGTACAAGATTCATACCCGTGCAGCGGCCGAAGGCAAGGTCGTTACCCAGTACGCCGACAACGGCACCACGCTCCGAGCACGCGAAGACTACTTCCGGCTGGCGCTGGAGCTCGGATACGGAGGCCGCCGCTGATGGCCGGCCGACGACTCAACCTGGCCACCCTGGCCGGAGCAGCCGTGGAGAGCACCCCCGGCAGCAGCAAGCCCACCCTGGTTCACGTGGCGCCCGACCAGGTGGCGCCCACCCCCCTCAACCCCCGCCAGGACTTCGACCCAGTCAAGCTCGAAGAGCTCGGCAACAGCATGCGCACCGGGCAGCTTCAGCCGTGCGTGGGGATCACCCGGGCCCGCTACATCAAGCTGTTCCCCGAACACGAGGAACAGCTGCCGGACTGCCGGATCGTCATGGCCGCAGGGGAGCGGCGGTGGAAGGCTGCCGTCCACGTCGGACTCCCTACGCTCGACGTACACGTCCGCGAGGACATCGCCGAGTCCCGCGTCAGGTTCCTCGCAGCCGTTCTCACAGAGAACGTCGAGCGGTCGAACTTCAACTACATCGAAGAAGCCCGTGGCCTTCAGCAGATGCTGGAGATGACCAACGGCAATCAGACGCAGGCTGCAGAGAAGCTGCAGAAGTCGAAGCAGTGGTTCAGCCAGCGCATTGGTCTGTTGCGCCTCTCCGAGGAGATGCAAGCACTCGTCATCGCCGGCGAGCTCAAGGCGTTCCGTGACATGCGGATGTACTCGGCCATGCCGCCCAGCGATCAGCTTGCCGCGTGGAAGGCCGATCGGATGGCTGCGAAGCAGAAGGCGGACAGGAAGGGATCCCCCACGCCTGCCCCTAGCCCCATGCCTGCCCCCGGCCCCGCGCCTGCGAGAGAGACCGTCGCACCGGCTCCCCAACCTGAGCCTGCGTATACCGCGGTATACACATCCAGTTCGGGAGCAGGCTCAGAGCGGCCCGAGCCCCGCGCAGAAGAGCCCCTGTCAGCCGAATCACCGGGCACTGTCCCGCGCGAAGCATTGCCCGTCCCTGTGCCACGCGACGCTGCTCCTGAATCGCCGGAAGTCGAGCCCACCTCTGCTGCCCCAAAGCAGAAGCAGGCCCCGGCCGCCAACTGGGAAAGGTGGTTTGACCGGCTGATGGAGGAGCTGTCCGAGCTGGACCGGCACATGCTGACGAAGAAGCTCCAGCGCGTGATGCTGAGCGAGACGAGCCGGGTCGAAGATTCCCAGGCATAGCGTCAAGCTTCATTGGCGGCCCCGTTCTCTCACCTGGTGGTGGGGGAGCGGGGCCGTTTCGTCGTGGCCGGGTCGGATTGAGTGAACACCCGCGCGTACCGAGTTCTTCGGTCGCGGGTGAGTGCTTTCTGGTCCCACCCGTTCGGAGTGTCAGGAGGCGGCCTCCCGAGCCGTGCGAACGATGGCGCCTGCTTCCAGGGAGACGCTGTAGCCATACAGATGCTCGGCACGCCCACAGACAAGACCCGCTAGGCCACCGCCCGGAACCGCTGTACACCGACCCGCCAAGGTTGAAGGCCCACCACTCAGGGCCTATGCGCAGTGGACCGCAGCAAGACCGCCAGACCCTCAACGGTGAGCCAGGCCGCGGCTCGAGATCCTCTGGCTGGACGACGAGGCCAGTGACGCTCGGGAAGTCACCAGGCTGAATCTCGCATAGCAGTACGTCGGCGATGCGCGGGACACCGGTGCTCCAGGTGCACGCAGTGTCCGGGGCACTGCCCCGCGAACCGGTCCTCATCGGTGGGGGAGTGGATCGGACACCCAGGTGGTGTCTGCCCACATCACAGTTGAATACGCGAGCCCACCAGTATCAACCCCCCGGACCTGCGCGAAGGGTGATCACCGCACGCTCCCTTGCCGCAGCGGAACTCATGGTCGGTGCAGGCAGGGTTTCCCGCCCGCTATCGGGGTGAACCCGTCGCGGTGCTGTCCGACAGTTCGTCGCGGTGCTGTCCGTCAATTCGTCCCGGTGTCCGGCCGGATGGTGACCGTAGGGGATCGTCGGTGGCGTACCGGCTCCAGATGCTTTCGCTCTGCCGTGGGGGTTCGGCGGGACGGTGCCGGGCGGGGTCGAGTCCTGGCCGGGATCAGACCGTGCTGGTGGGATTTCCGGAGGGGCAGGTGACGGCCCAGGCAGCCTCGATCATCTGGAAGATCTCGTGCACCGCGGTCTGTGGATCGGCCGCGTCACGGGCCAGGGAGTAGGCGTCGATCGCGAACCTCGCGATCGTCCGGCAGGCCGTTGTGGTCTGTGACAGGTCGGGATCGGCGGCGATGGCCGTTGCCAGCGACTCTGCATGGCGCAGTCCCATCGACTCCTCGTACTCGCGCAGGGCGGGTGATTCGTCGATCAGGCGCCGGATCGGGGCGGCGCTGTCCCCCGTGCAATGTCGCACCAGGGCTTGGATCTCCCGGCGCAGCGCGGGGATGAGCGGCTCGTGCGGTGCCCGGTTGGTGACCGCCTGCGTGAGGCGTTGCTCGAAGTCCTGGTCCTGCTCGAACACCAGGGCCTCTTTCGAGGCAAAGTGCGAGAAGACCGTGGTGACGGCGACATCGGCCTCGGCGGCCACGTCGCGGATGCCCACCGTGTCGTACCCGCGTTCCAGGAAGATTCGCAGGGCGGTGTCGGCGATCTTCTGGCGGGTCGCGGCCTTCTTGCGTTCGCGTCGTCCGGATGGCACGGTCATGTTCTCACACTACCAGTTCCAGAAACGTAACCGTTTTAAAACGCTAACGGTTAGGGCTATGGTCGATGGCATGAAGAGAGTGAGCTTTGCCGAGTTCGGCGGTCCGGACGTCCTGCGACTCGTCGACGCCGAGGAGCCCCATGCGGGCCCCGGCCAGGTACGCATCGCCGTGCGGGCTGCGGGCGTGAACCCTGTCGACTGGAGGATCCGCGAAGGCCAGATCCTGAAGGCCCATCCGCTCGAGTTGCCCTCCGGAGTCGGGCTGGACGCCTCCGGGGTGGTGGACGAGGTCGGCCAGGGCGTCGAAGGGGTCGAGGTCGGCGACCACGTGTTGGGCGAAGGGTCGAGCACCTATGCCGAGTTCGCCGTGCTGTCGGCCTGGGCCCGCATGCCCGAGGGACTGACCTTCGAAGAGGCGGCCGGGTACCCCTCCGTGGTGGAGACCGCGCTGCGGATCATCCGCGAGGTCGGTGTGCAGGCCGGGCAGACGCTGCTGGTCAACGGTGCGTCCGGAGGAGTCGGATCGGCGGTGCTGCAGATCGCCCGCGACCGCGGCATCAGGGCGATCGGCACGGCCGGAGCTGCGAACCAGGACTACCTGCGCGGCCTGGGTGCCCTCGCCACGACGTACGGCGAAGGCTGGGTGGAGCGGGTGCGGCGGCTCGGCCATGTCGACGCAGCTCTCGATCTGGCCGGCTCGGGCGTGATCCGCGAGCTCGTCGAGCTGACCGGGGATCCGCAGAAGGTGATCTCCATCGCCGACCTCGCCGCGCCGGAGTTCGGTGTCCGCTTCTCCGGCGTGGCCGGGAGCGTACCGGAAGCGCTCGCCGAGGCCGTCGGCCTCATCTCGCGGGGAAAGCTCCACATACCGGTCGAGAAGTCGTACACGCTCGCCGAGGCCGCGGCGGCGCACATCGACAGCCAGACCGGTCACACGCGCGGGCGCCGGGTGCTGGTCGTCTGAGAACCGGCTGCGCGTCTTTCCCAAGCAGAAGTTGAGGAGGATGCCGGCCTTGGGACTGGTCAGTCCGCATCGCGCGGCGGCGGTCGGCGCGGAGCCGCGGGGCATGGGTGCTGCGTCAGGGGGGCGACTCGTGTACCCGTATCTCCAGGTGCCGTGCTACAGCCGAGCCGTGATGACTTACTGCGCCGAGTCGTCATTGAAACCCTGGCGGACATCAGCAACCGGGCATGTCGTGGTGCGGCGGTTGGAACATCGGAACGAAGACCGGCGCCAAGCCTCGATCGGCCCTGGTGGGGGCTGCCAGAGCGTCGGCTGGGGGACTTGTCTGAAGTCGTCACGCAGATAGCGCCCTACTGTCTGCGTGATGGCTGATCGCGACCTGCGGGTACGGCTGCCAGGCCGTAGATGAGGCGGCCCCGTTGCGGCACTACGAGACCACCGCCCGCGCCAAGGAGATCCTGGGCGTCAACATCGAGGAGCTGGCTCTCACGGACCGAGGTCGAGAGGCTGGTCACGGAGGGGAATCTCGTTTCCGCGCCCCGGTTGAACGGCAAGCTCTCCGGTGACTTCGCCTTCATGCTCAAGCGCTGAGCCCTTGTCCGGCGGATCTGCCGGACAAGGGCTCAGAGGCCGCCGTGGCGAGTTCCACGGCGGCCTCTGGTCACTGGCCCACTCTTCCGTCGATGCACTCGCGCAGCAGGTCTGCGTGCCCGCAGTGACGGGCGTACTCCTCGACCCTGTGCACCAGCAGTTCCCGGACGGAGATCCTGTCCTTTCCCAGACGCTCGCCCAGGTCCGGGTGCTCGGCCAGCGCGGCGTCGGTCGCGGCCTGTTCGCGCTCCAGATCGGCGTAGGCGGCATCGACCACGGCCTTGTCGGCAACGGCTCCGTCGAAGTCCGCGTCACGCTTGCCGTACAGCTTCGGCAGCGGCTCATCTCCACTGATCCAGTTACGCCAGTCCCGTTCCACCTCAGCGAGGTGCCGAACCAGGCCCAGCAGCGACATCGTCGACGGCGACACCGAGCGACGGGCCATCTGCTCCGCGTCCAGGCCCTCGCACTTCATCCGCAGGGTCAGCCGATAGTCGGTCAGGTAGCCATCCAGCGTGGCTTGTTCGCCATCCGGACTGACTCCTTCGCTGTTGCGAGGGTCTTTGTCCGGGTCAGTCCACATGTCGGGGTAGACGGTGGCCTGGGTCCATCGTGCGGGTTGATCATTCATGCTTTCCATGTTCATCTGCGAGGGCCCGGGCCCGCTAGTGTCCCTGGGTTCGAAGTTCTTTTTGTTGTGGGGTTGGTGGTTCGGTGGTGGGTGATGGAGATGCCGATTTCGGGCCCTTTGGCTTCGACCAGTTCAGTGATGCAGCTTTGGGCCGGGTGTCCCAATGGATAGGTGGGACGATGGTCGTGGTACCGGACGGCTGCCAAGGCGGCCGCCGTACCTGGAACGCTCGGCGACGGCTGCGGCTGACAGGGACGGCTTGAGGTCGGTTGCACCAGTGTCGTCAAAGGTGGCGGGCTGTCGACGGCGGTGTCTCGCCGACTGTCGCGTGTATCGGTATAGTGAGGGCACAACTTGTTGTTCAGGCACAGAGGCCCCGCCATCGCTGATGGCGGGGCCTCTGTTTTGTCCGGTCAGGCGATGCGGAGGTCCGGGCGGCCCTCGGTCGGCGGTGCGGCTCGGTATTCCGGAAGGTGGATGGTCGGCAGTTTGCCGCTTTTCATCTCTTCGAGGGCGTACGCGAAGGCAGCTTCCATGTCCGTCACACTCTCGTACTTGGCGGCGAGCGGGTGAAGTCGATAGCGGTTGCCCCCGCGGCCTTCGGCGCGGGAGCGCAGCACGAGGTTCAGCTCGAACAGCGGCTCCATCAGCGCGCTGACGGTGGGCGGCTTCACCTTGTACTCCACCGCCATCTCGCGCTGGCTCGGCAGCGCGCCGCCGCTCTCGCTCCGGAAGATCAGGTACTGAAGGAACTTCACCGGGGCAGCTCCGATGGGCAGCGCCCAGATGCGCTCAGCAACGAGCGGCGACATGACTGCAACGGCCATCGGTGCCTTCCTCCATATCGAATCGGCTTGTCTCAATAGCGGACATCACCCGGTGCGCTTTCTTCTGGCAGGCTCGGGCACTTCGCCATCCAGGTTAAGGTCCAACGCTTCTTGGTGGTGAACCAGCTCAGGACCAATACTGTGCGGAAACGCGGTCGGGTCGTCATCGTGGTCTGCGGCGATCTGGGCGAGCACCTCGTGCTGGTCGGTGCTGTTGCCCTGGAACCAGAGAGTGACGTTGAGGCGAATCCGCCCATTTCCCGCCGGTTCGAGCCACTTGTACTCGCAGAGGGTTCGCACGGCTCGGTTCACCGTGGGCCTGGTGATCATCTTGGCGCCTGGCTTCTTGGCTGCGAGACCGTTCAGGCCGTCAGTGATCTCCTGCTGGGTGTACTCCGCGATCCCGGTGCCGGGGCGTTGTCCGCCCGCCACGTACAGGAACACGCACAGCTGGCTCTTCGTGATGCCATTGGCGATGAAGAGCTGGGGCAGCAGCTGCGTGAACCAGTTGCTGGCGAGGCTGTAGCCGGCGCCTCCGGCGAAGCTGTGGACGGACCGCGGGTCGTTCTCATACTCGAAGGTGACGCCTTTGAGCTTGCGTTTACCTGCCCTTGGCTGTGTTGTCTCCGGGGCAGTCGTGCCGAGTTGCTCACCCAACAGGTTGAGGATGTCGTCGAACACGGCGTTGCTCTCCGGCGAGGACGCAGGAGAAGGCACTGCTCGGGGCCGACGCGACTGGCGCGACGGCGTTTCAGATGTCACTGGACCCCTCCTTGTTGCTCAGGCGGTCCGAGGCTATCCCAAAAGTTCGGCTGAGCCTTACTTTTGACGGCTCGACACGCTTCGAGTCTGAAGGGGTGACGGGTTCACTTTAAAAGTTTGCGTGAGCCGAACTTTCGGTGCACGAAAGCGGTGAAAGTTAGCGTGAGCCTAACTTTTGGTTTCGTTCTACAGCACATTCTGATCGAATCGGTGCCACGGGCTGGAGTGTTCGCCTGGAGCTACCACTCCTCTGACCTGCGGTTTCTCTGGCGATCATGGTCGGTTTGAAAAGTTAGGCTGAGCCTTACTTTCAGGGCCAAATGTGCTGGCCAGGTTAACATTTCGACCCACCAAATGTGTCGGCCAGAGCATGATCAACATCGCATATGTGCAGGTCAGGGACTTGCCGAGGTCCGGCGCCTCTTATAAAAGAAGACCGGCACCCTACGTACGGGCCTTGTCCTGAGCCAGGTTGAGTGCTGTGTCGGCCGTGCTTCGTGGGGATCCTGAGTCGGTAACGGGAGCGTCGCTCAGCGCCTTTGACGGAGGGGCACGGGATGAGCTCTCTCCACTACCTGACTGAACATCAGCCCACGAAAGTCAGCCCCGACGATGGGTTCATGGACTCTGCGGCGGGAGTGCCCACCCGAGCCACCCACTCGGATCAGCCACTGTGGCCCTTTGATCACCCGCGGTTCAGTGAACCCGGCGGACCGCGACGGCTCAGTGGCTGGGTCGAGGCCGAGTCGGCACCTACGGCGGACAAGATGCACCATGCAACTCGTGCGGGAGCTATCACGGCGCGATAGCTCCGGGGCCCGGGGAGCCCGCCTCGGTGACACCCCGCCCCGCCCCAGGACGGTTGTCGGGGTGAGCGAGGAACTGTTCGGCACAGTAGGCGTGTTGGTGCTGATGTGCTTGAACTTCGGTCGTCCGGCCTGCAGGTTCGTGTCCGTCAGCAGGTACGACTGGCTGGTATGCACCGGTGAGAGCAGTCGTAATGGGGAAGCCGCTTGAGCCTGGATGCAGACGGCCTTGAGCGTTCGGATGGTGGGGGAGTGGCCGCAGCGACTGAACGTCAGCGACTGAATGAGTGTTGAGTCGCTTTGATCAGAAATGTAAAACCGCAGGTCAGATGGGGCTCCTGGGGGAACAGCGACTGAAGCGACTCAAGTTTCAGGTATATGGAGACATTCGTGCGTGTGCGTGTGAGCGTGTGTGCGTCATATATGGCGAGCTTGAGTCGCTTCAGTCGCTGTTCTGCGTTGCATACGCCTGTGACCTGGTGTTTTGTGTGCCTGTCCGGCAGCGACTGAGCGACTGTCGGTCTCTGGGGCCTCGGTTGCTCCGTCGCTCGGGCATATTGCAGATGCGTACACCTGTTCTGTCCCATGTCCCTCTCCTCTCCCTTAGATTTCGCTAATCTGATTTTGGGAGTTGAGTCGCTTCAGTCGCTGATGGGGGAAGTGAATGGCAGCTGAGCTGCAGGTTTCGCGCAGCGACCCACGGCAGTTCGTGAGATCTGCATCGGTCGCTTCGCAGCCTCTGACAACTGCCTCGTGGTGTGCGCGCCAGGGGTGGCCGGTTCATCCTCTTGCTCCGGGCCGGAAAACGCCTGTGGCCAACTGTGAGGTGTGCCGTGTTCAAGGTCATGCCCGAGGGGGGTGCGACTGTATTCGTGCGGGTCGTTGGTGTCATGGGTTTCATGCGGCAACGCTTGATTTCGACCGGATCCAGCAGTGGTGGGGATCCCGGCCCGATCTCGGGGTGGGAGTCGCCACCGGTCCGGCCGGCCTCGTGGTCATCGATATCGATGCGCATGCGTGTGAACTTCCTGAACGTGACCGGCTGCTGCCCGGTGTCGGGATCTCCGCCGGGGTCGACCTGACCGGGCTGGCCAATGGCTTCCACACCCTGGGCGTGCTGGCTGCACTGCGCGGCGCGGCCAGCCCGGCGGACGACGAGTCGACGCTCCGGGTCCGCACCCCGTCCGGGGGGCTCCACGTGTGGTACCGCAATGACGGCGGGCACCGGTGGCAGTGCTCCTCCGGGTCGGGCGGCGGCCGTGCCCTCGCCTGGCAGGTCGATGTCCGGGCGCACGGTGGGTACATCGTGGCGCCCGGGACCGTGACCCCTGCAGGGATCTACCGGCCTCTGGGGTCCGTACGGGTTCCGGCTCCGCTTCCCGTCTGGCTCGCCAGGGAATTGGAGCGCACGGGGCATCTGCCGTCCGCGTCCGTGCCGGGGACCCGGCCGGTGCCTCCCCGGGCCCGGCAGGCGGTCCTCGCGGCCGCTGGCGGCCGCGGTGCGGTGGACCGGGCGCTGACCGGTGTTCTCGCCGAGGTCGCTGCGTGTGCGGCGGTACCCGAAGGCGCCGCGTTCTCCGAGAAGTTGAACCGGGCCGCGTACACCGCAGGGGGGCTGGTCGCGGCGGGGCACATGACGGAGGCCAAAGCCACGCGTGTGTTGCAGGATGCGGCCGAGCAGGCCCGCCCGGGGCAGCAGCGGCGTTGCCTGGCGATCATCCGGAGTGGGCTGAGCGCAGGTCTGGCACGTCCACTGTCCCTCGGGGGGCGGGCGTGAGTGTGGACGAGGAGAGAGCACTGTCTGCCTTCGACGTCCAGGCGGTGGCCGCGCAGATCCTTGCGCAGCCCGTCCCGGCGCCCCGGCAGAGCGAGGAGTCCGCGCGGTACGAAGCTGTGGCCGCCCCGGAGGGTGAGGCGACGGCGGACGGGCTGTTGCCCGACACCCTGACGGACCGCGGTAACGCCAAGTTGTTCGTCAAGCTCTACTGCAACGACTACCGGCACGTCCCCGGCATCGGCTGGTACCGGTGGGACGGCACCCGGTGGCAGATCGACGAGGACGACACGGTGATGTGGTCGGCGGGCGATCTGGCGGAGTCCATTGCCACCACCGATCCGCGAGGCGTCTACCCTCCGACCGCGTTGCAGCAGCACCGCCGCCGCACTCTGAGCACCAGCGGGATGAACGCGATGCTGACGCAGGCGAAGTCCGCCCCGGGGATGGTGCTCAACGCGGCGCGGCTGGACGCGGATCCGTACGCGTTGTGCACGCCCGCGGGCGTCGTCGACCTGCGTTCCGGTCGCATCCGTCCTGCCGAGCCCACGAAGGACTTCCATTCCCGGTCCACCTCGGCCGCACCCGAGCCGATGCCGACGCCGCGCTGGAACCGGTTCCTGACCGACACCTTCGGCGAGGGGCCGGACGGCGCGGAGATGATCGACTTTCTCCAGCTGCTGCTCGGCTACTCCGTCACCGGAGATGTCGGCGCCCAGGTCATGCCGTTCTTGTTCGGCTCAGGGAAGAACGGCAAGTCCGTACTGCTGGATGTGCTGATGAAGCTGCTCGGGGACTACGCGGACGCGGCGCCTCCGGGGTTCCTGATGTCACGTCCGTACGAGGGGCATCCCACCGACCTGGCCGAGCTGCACGGCCGGCGCGTGATCGTTTGCAGCGAGGTCAAGCCGGGGGACCGTTTCGACGAGGCGCGGGTCAAGCTGCTGACCGGTGGTGACCGCATCAAGGCGCGCCGGATGCGGCAGGACTTCTTCAGCTTCGAGCCGACGCACAAGATGTGGCTGCTCGGCAACCACCGCCCCGAGGTGGGCACGGGCGGGTTCGCGTTCTGGCGGCGGATGCGGCTGATCCCGTTCGAGCGAGTCGTCTCCGACGACCGCAAGATCGACAACCTGGCGGACATCCTTGTCACTCAGGAGGGTCCGGGCATCCTCAACTGGCTCATCGAGGGCGCCCGGCGCTACCTGGGGGGCGACAAGGACCTGGCGGGCCCCGAGCGGGTCCGCATCGCGACCACGGCGTACGCCGAGACCGAGGACCACACCGGGCGCTTCGTCCACGAGACCTGTCGGCTTGAGGCCGATCTGCGGGCGGAGCAGTCGCAGCTCTACGCGGCCTACAGGAGCTGGTGCCAGAATGAGGGTGCTCCGGCGATATCGTCCCGAGCTTTCGCGGCGCGTGTCCGCGAGGTGGTGGGACTGGCGTCACCGAAGGAAATGATCCTTTCCAATCAGCGCAAGTACTACCCGGGCATCGGCCTGCTCGCGGACGAGGAGACAGTATGAGTGCCCTCATCGCAGAGGACGAGATCGTCGACGAGATGGACCTCGTCTGGCTTGAGGACATCAGTCGGCTCGACTATGTCCGGCAGAGCCTGGACCGGTTGCCGACCCGGCGTGGCAGACCCGCGTACCACCGTGACGGCCGGATGGTCGGGTACGCCCTGCTGGGCCCGAAGGCCAAGCCCTCCCGTTCCTCCGGCACGTTCAGGCGGCGGGTGTTCTGGCTGCTGCCGCACGACCGGGACACCGAGCCCGACGGGCTGTACGCGAGGGGTGCGCCGGCGGAGGCCGTGGATGTGCGTACGCTGGCGCCGGGCAGCAAGGGGCACAAGACCGAGCGTTCGGAGGGCGGACCGATGTCGTCCACGATGCGGGAGCTCCAGCCCTAGCCCTCGGCCCCGACGGTCTCAGCCTCGGCCTCGGCTCCCGTGATCCCGTTCTTCGGTGGATGGATCAGAAACAGTCCGTCCGGTATATTTCCCGTTGCGAGGGTGGATCACGGCCAGGGGAAGGCGTCGCTGTGCAGGGGGAACATCCGGTACGGGCAAAGGTCTTGGTGGTCGGCGGGGGACCGGTCGGCATGCTCGTCGCCGCCGAACTGGCGGGGTACGGAGTCGACACCGTGCTCCTGGAGTCCCGGGCCGAGGTGTCCGGCCAGCCGAAGGCGACCACGCTGCATGCCCGTGCGGTGCAGACGCTGGCCCGGCGTGGCCACCTGCCGGGGGACGGGTACCCGTACACCGGTGGTGCGGCGGAGAGCCCCTTCCACTTCGCGGGTCTGCCCGGACTGGTGATCACGGCTCCCGCACGTGAACCCGAGCCGATCCTCAAGTGCCCCCAGGCGGAGCTGGAGCGGCACTTCGGGGCGCGGGCGCGGGCGGCCGGGGCACGGGTCCTGCGCGAGCACCGGGTGACCGAGGTCGTCCAGGAGGACGACGGGGTACGGGTCACGGCCGAAGGGCCGGAGGGCAGCGTGGTCTGCTTCGCCGAGTACGTGGTGGGGGCGGACGGAGCCCGCAGTACGGTCCGGGACCGGGCGGGCATCGCTTCCGACACTCATCCGGCGACGGTGTCCGCGCTCATGGGTACCGTCACGCTCGCGCAGCCGGACTCGCTCGCCAAGGGCTGGCACCGCACCCCGCGCGGCTGGATCGTGGCCAAGCACGATGCGGAGGGCAGCACACACATCCGGACGCTGAACTGCACCGGCGCCCATGCGGACCGGCAGCTTCCTCCCACGCTGGAGGAGCTGCAGCAGGAGGTGTCCTGGATCGCGGGGCGGGACATCGCGATGGACGCACCGCACTGGCTCAGCAGATTCAGCGACTTCGCGCGGCTGGCCCGGAGCTACCGCGCGGGGCGGGTCTTCCTGGTGGGCGACGCGGCACATGTGCACTTCCCGATCGGGGGACAGGGCCTCAGCGCCGGGGTGCTCGATGCCCTGAATCTGGGCTGGAAGCTGGCGCTGGCGGTGCACGGATCGGCGGACGCGGGTCTGCTGGACACTTATGACCTGGAGCGCCGTCCCGTCGCCCGGAAGGTCATCGAACAGACACAGGCGCAGCTCGCGCTGATGCGGTCTGGTACCGAACTCGATGCGTTGCGGGGCGTGTTCACCGGAATTCTGTCGGCGGACCGTGCGCACGGGCACCTCGGCGACATGATCAGCGCGCAGGACACGGTGCTTCCGGACCGGACCGGTGGGCCATCCGGCGGGGCGACGGGGACGTTCCTGCGCAATGCGGTGCTCAGCACGGCGGACGGCGAGACGGATGTGATGGGGCTGCTGCGCGAGGGCAGGCCGCTGCTGCTGCTCCTCGACGAGGAGGGCGACGGCCACCGGGATGCGGCCCGGGGGTGGGAGGGGATTTTGAACGTGGTCCGCGCCCGGCCCACGGCCGAGGTGCCGTACGAGGCGCTGCTGGTGCGGCCCGACGGCTACATCGCGTGGGTGCCGGGTGGCCATGACCTGAGGCAGGCGTTGTCGGCGTACTTCGTTAAGGGCGCCGTGTCTGCGGGGCACCGTTGACGGTGGCCCGCAGACACGAGCGGTGCTCAGCCGGCCGTGTCGACGAGGTCTCTTATGTCGGCCGCCTTCAGCGCCTCGTCGTAGACCGCGGCTCCCCGGCCCTCGGAGAGGTCGAGCGAGGCGAGGACGGACGGCACCACCGCGCTGGGCAGCACGTGACGCATCAGGGCGGAGACCCGGCGGACCAGGTCGCTGTACTCGCAGACGGCCTGCGACATGGACTGGATGCCGGCGAAGGAGCCCACGATGACATCGGCCGTCTCGGACGGCGTGATGTGGGGCAGCAACTCGCCCTGGTCCTGCGCCATTTGGAGCAGCTCGTGGCCGACCTCGGCCCAGCGCAGGAACGGGCCGCTGCGGTCGAGGCTCTGTGCCAGCTGGTCCATGGTCAGTCGCACGCCGGCGCGGACCATGGGGTCGGTCTGCAACTGGTGGGCGTGCAGCATCACGACGTCCACGATCTCCTGCACCTTGGAGGCGCGGGAAGGGACGATGATCCGCCGGTCCTGCTCGGCGAGGACGCCTTGAGCCAGGTCTTCCTTGGAGTGGAAGTGGAAATACAGGGCGCCCTTGGTGACGCCTGCCTCGGTGAGGATCTGGGAGATCGTGGCCGCTTGGTACCCGTGTTCCTCGAAGGTCTTGGCCGCAGCCGAAAGAATCGTCTGACGGGTACGGATGGCTCGTAGCTGCTCAGCCACTCTGCCTCCTCCCTCCTCAGGGTGGTGAACGTCGGGAGGCCGGTGAAAGAAACCGTCCAGTTCGTATCTTACAGGCCGCTTCCTCATCCTTACCGGTCGGGGAAATGTCAGGCAAGAGAGGCAAATCCATGATTCTTGTCACCGGTGCCACGGGGACCATCGGGCGCGAAGTGGTCCGAAGGATCCCTGCTGACCTGGCAGTTCGCATCATGGCCAGGCGTCCGGAGCGGGTCACGGGAGCGGGCGCGGCGGCCGAGATCATCCACGGAGATTTCTCGGATCCGGCCTCGGTGGCGGGTGTTCTGCGTGGGGTTCGCACCGTTTTTCTGGTGACCAACCCGGGCGGGGACGACGACGAGGGCTTCATCCGGGCCGCCCGGTCGGCGGGGGTGCGGCAGGTGGTCAAGCTGTCCGCCGCCGCCGTCGCGGACAGCCGGGCCGAGGATCTGATCACCCGGTGGCAGCGCCGTAACGAGGACCTGTTGCGCGACTCCGGGATGGAGTGGACGCTGCTGCGTCCCCGCGCGTTCATGTCCAACGCGCTTTCCTGGGCGGGATCCATCCGCTCGGACGACGTCGTGCGGGCCCTGTACGGGGCGTCGGCCAACGCCTGCGTCGATCCGCGTGACGTGGCGGAGGTGGCGGTACGCGCCCTCACCGAGGACGGCCATGCGGGCAGGGTCCACACCCTGACCGGGCCGGAGGCGATCTCGGCGGCCGAGCAGACGGCCCAGCTCGCCGAACTGCTGCGCCGTCCGCTCCGTTTCGAGGAACTGGGCCCGGACCAGGCGCGTACCGCGCTTGGCGCGCGCTATCCGGCAGACATCGTCGAGGCGCTGCTGGAGAGCGCGGAGCGCGGCCGTGAGGGTTCGAAGGCGGAGGCGAACGGCACGGTCGCCGGTCTGCTCGGCCGGCCGGCCGGGACCTTCCGCGGCTGGGCGGCCGAGCACTTGAGCGCCTTCGGGAACGCGAGTCGTTGAGGGCGTACCGGTGAAGAGAAGAAAACGGCGGCTGCCCGGTGGGCAGCCGCCGTTCGGCATGGCTAAGTCGCTGTTCGGCACGGTCAGCTCCCGTGCGATCCTGCGGTCACCGTGGAGTTGAAGACCAGTGCACCGTCCTGGTGGGCGGTCACCAGGACGCTCTGCTCGCCTTCGGCGGAGGTGTCGGGCAGCAGGGTCGCCTCGATCATGCACGGGGAGTCCAGCTCGACGTACCGCTTGAACTCATTTGCGATGGCGAGCGGGAGATAGGAGGACCGTCCGAGGACCGCCGCTGTGGCCTGGCGGGCGGCTTCGACCAGCACCATGCCCGGCACATGGTCGACCGCGTGCTCGAAGAGCACGGGGTGTCGCGTGTCCACCCGCAGCTGCCAGCGGTTCTGCTCGTTCGTGGGGGAGAGCACGACGTCCATGGGGGACATGCGCCCGACGCTCTGCGGGGCCGCTGGGCTGATCAGCGGCAGCTGGTCCCAGTTGCCACCGGGAATGTGCTCGCCGCGCACCCGCCGGTAGACCGCTGGCGCCATGCAGGAGAAGGATCCGCCACCGGTCGCGACGATGTTCCCGTCGCGGTGGAAGACTGCCTCGAAGCGCAGCCCCGACAGGCTCCTGCCCCGTTGGTTGATCTCCGTGCAGTGGACGTCGATGCTGAGCGCGGCGGGCTCGTAGCCCATCCGCAGGTGCTGCGGACGTACGGCGAGGTCGAGGTCCCAGACGAGGAACTGGTGGCCGAAGGGCACACCGAACTCCGCGTGCCCCATGAGTATGCCGATCTGGCGGAGCGTTTCGCAGCCTATGAGCGGATCGTGGTAGCCGTCCGCGACCGGGGTGAAGAAGCTGTGGCCGCGTGGCCATTGGGCGGACATGACGAAGTGGGTGTCGTCGACCCGCTCCCAGTCGGTGAGCATGACCTCTGCGACTGCGGAGCGGTGTACGAGTTCTTTGGGCACGGTCATAGTCAGAGTGTCGGGGTAGAAGCCGCCGGGCTTGATGGTGGAGGCCTTGATGCTTCTTGTCATTTCTCTGTCGAACGTGTTCGTTCGACCTGAAACGTGCTCGCAGACATTGCTCCCCTTGGGCTGGTGCGAGAGGTATGTTCAGGGCTGTTCCTGGCCCGAAAATACATACCAACCGGTTTAATTTCTAGTGCTCCTGACGCCTTGTCATCCAAAAACAGTGGAGCCGTTCATTCCGATCTGCCTGTTCTTGAGGATGGGGCCAGGCCGGCGCGGGTTGTAGCCGGGTTGGCGTCCGTTTCCGGTCCGACACGGCTCGAGCGTGACACGAGTCGTTCTTGAGCGGAGTGACCCAAAGTGCGCCCGCGGCGTTCTGCCGGAAGGGCCATGCCTTCTTCTGCGCTTTGACGGATGAGCAGGGAATCTCCAAAACCGCATGGACGGTTTGTTATATTCGACGCCTGCCCTTCGGTAGGCACAGCAACCTCTGGCAGTGACGGAGCAGTTGATGGTCAAACAGGAACGCGCGGCGCGTACGCGTGACACTCTGATCCGGTCCGCGGCCGAGGTTTTCGACCGTGACGGTTTCTCGGCGGCGTCGCTCACCGCGATCAGTTCGCGTGCAGGGGTGAGCAACGGGGCGCTGCACTTTCACTTCGCGAGCAAGGCCGCCCTGGTGGACGCCGTCGAGGAGGAGGCGCTGACCAGGCTGCTGGCCGTCACGAACAGCGTGCTGCTGCTCGGGGCGAGTCATGTGCAGCTCCTCGTCGATGCCACCCACGCGCTTGCCGAGGCGCTGCGCGGCGATGTGGTGCTGCGGGTCGGCTTCGCGCTGAGCGGTGAGACGTCCCGCCCGCGCCGGATGGATCTGCGCGAGCGCTGGCGGCGTTGGGGCGAGGAGACCCTGAAGCAGGCCGAGTCCGCAGGTGAACTGCGCCGGGCGGCAGGGGTCCAGGACGTGGTGACCGCCGTGGTGGCCGCGACTGTCGGATTCGAGGTGCTCGGGGTGCGGGACCCGGCGTGGCTCTCGGCGTCGACGGTGGCGCGGTTCTGGCGGTTGATGCTGCCGACGCTGGTGCCGGCGGCGAATCTCGCCGGAATCGAGGCCGGGGGAACCCGGCGTCCGTAGGTGGTGTGACGGGTTCTCCGGTTGCTGATCAAGGAGAATACCTGCTGGTTTGTTTGGCGTGTTCCTTGTCCTTTGCGCACGACTTGGCATGGTTCTCGCTGCGCGCCCGGCCTGGCGACTGGACGGGTACGCGTGCACCGCGCGGCCGGCAGCGCCGTACTCGTCCACGACACCCGCGCCGACCGGCTGCGCATCGGCTGGACCCTGCCGCACGGCGGCTGGCGCCAGGTCGCACGGCGCGGGATCGACGGCATCCGGGCGGAACTGGCCCGTGCACTCCCGCCGTTCGAGGGTCTGCTGCACGACCAGATCAGGTCGATGAGCGACCTCACCCTCCTCGATGTGTTCGCCGCACACTCCCGCGAATGAGTGCGCGACGGGCTCGTCCTCATCGGGGACGCCGCCCACACCCACGGTTCCATCGGCGCCCAGGGCATCAACTTGGCCCTCCAGGACGCGGCCGCCCTGCACCCGGTGCTGCTCGACGCGCTCTTCGCCGGGCAGCCGACCCGCGAACGCTGGCGCCCTGTGCCCGGCTGCGCGCCCCGGCCGCGGCATCGGTCCACCGGATGCAGCGCATGCAGGCGAAGGCCATGTTCGGCGGCGGCAACCCCGTAGCCGGGCTCCTGCGCGCCCGCGCCGCGACCCTGGTGACCCACACCCGGCTTGGCGCCCTGATCAGCCACAAGGTGGCCTACGGCACCGGATCTCCTTGACCTGCGCAGCACCAGCAGTATCAGGCGTCAAAAGAAAGCGGCTCTTCACGCCCATCGGTCGGTGCATCCTCGGCCCTGGCGGGCCTCCGGTGCACCGACGGGGTCCGCGGGTGGTCGGGCGGCTGCAGACCGGTGGGAGCGGTGGGGAACAGAGTGGCTGAGGCCGGGCGGGGCTGATCGAGACATACGTGGCGGGTGGTCCGTCGGCAGCAGCCGCGTCGTGGCGTGCTTTCGCGGGCTGAGGCCGGGGGACGCGGGCGAGGTTTTCACCGACGGGAGCGAGCGGGGCTCGCGCTGAAGGCCCTGTCGGGAAGCGCTGGGCCCAGCGCTTCCCGACAGCTTTTCACGGCTCGGGGCGCTGTGAAGCAGTCGGATCGACGGCCTGTCCTACCTGTTAGAGAGCGCGCAGACGTCAAAGGCGTCTTGGCCTGTGGAAACGCATTTTTCATCAGGTTCTGACGATCTGGCACCCAGTTCTCAGCATCGTGCACCCAGTTCCTGAGATCAGGGCAGGCAGTTTCAAGGATCGTGGTGCCCATGTCCTGAGAACCGTGACCACTGCTGCAGGATCTGAGTAGATTGACGTCACGTACATGAGTAGATGCCATATCTGGGCGGGGGACGGCCGCGGCGTCGGATGGACGGCAGGTCGATCGGCACGCCCTGGAGGCGGGGTCCATCCACTTGGTGCTCATGTACGTTAAGTTCATCTGGTCGGCCCGCAGGGTCGGTGCTCATGCACATCACAGCAATGCCCATTCAGGGGAGGGCCCGTTGGGAGCGGTACGCAGACTGGTCGATGCCGACACGGGCGAGGCCATCCCCTATGCGCCCTACGCCTTCTCCGGCGAACACATCCAGGTCGACAAGGCCAGGGTCGAAGCGATCACCGAGAGCAAGGAATTCACCCCGAGCCAGAAGTTCATGGTGCTGTGGTGGATCGGGGTCTCCCCGCAGGGCATGGCACCGCTGAGAGCGACCGGTGCGGACATCGCCAAGAAGGTCGGCATGACCGCCGATGCCGTGGGCAAGATCAACCGGAAACTCCTCAAGCGGCGCATCCTGATCGAGCGCGGGCGCATCGGCAACTACAGGCTGTACCGCATCAGCCCGTACATCGCCTTTCACGGACCCGGGATCGAGCAGCGGGAAGCGATCAGGACGTGCAACCCGCCGGACATCCCCGGCTTCGACAACACCATCCCTTCGCTCTGGGAGGCGCAGTGAACAACGACGACAAGCAGAGGCTCCTGGACGTCCTCCACCGCACCGTCGGCATGACCGCCAATCAGCGCCTGGTCGTCATGCTCTACGCGATGCACCCCACCGACCGCGCCGGTGCCGTCATCGAGACCGGCGCCAACCTCGCCAAGCTCGTCGGCATGTCTCCGACTGTCTTCTCCCGGACCCGGCGCCAGGTCATCGAGGCCGGGTGGCTGGAGGAATCCGACCGGCTCGCGCACATCAGCTACTACCGGCTCAGCGTGAAAAGCACAGGCGAGGACGTCGTCATCCCCCTGCGCCGCGCAACCTGAACGGCTCCGAGGAGCAGAGCTCATGTACGTGAGGTCAATGAGTACCGATCCCGGGATCGGTACTCATTGACCTCACGTACATGAGCTTCGGGTGGGAGAGGGCCGACATCGGCCGTGGAGAGGCGCAACCGACGATCGAGAGGAATGCCCATGGCGGCATCGCCTGCGGCCGTAGGCTGTCGACCGAACCGGACCGTGCTGCTCACGGTGACCTGCCTGGGCCAATTCATGGTTCTGCTCGACAACACGATTGTTGGAGCGGCGCTGCCCGACATGCAGCACCGGCTGCACACTCAGTTGACCGGTCTGTAGTGGATCGTCGACGCGTACGTACTGCTGGTCGCCATGCTGCTGCTGTCCGGTGGTGTCTTCGCCGACCGGTTCAGCCGCAAGCGGGTGTACCTGACCGGCGTGGCGGTGTTCACCGCCGCGCCGGTGCTGTGCACTCTCGCGCCCTCGCTCGGCTGGCTGGTCGCCGGCCGGGTGCTGCAGGGCATCGGGGCCGCGGCGCCGAGCCCTGCCTCGCTGGCCCTGCTCGCCGCCGCCCATCCCGTGCCGCAGGAACGAGTCAAGGCGATCGGCTGTGGGCCGGATTCAGCGGAATCGGTCTGGCCGCGGGCCCCGTGGCCGGCGGCGTGCTGACGGAAGCCTTCGGCTGGCCCGCCATCTTCCTGGTGAATCTGCCCGTTGGTGTGGTTCTTCTGCTGGTCGGTCTGCGCAGCCTCGAAGAGACCCGCAATCCGAGCGCCCCCGCGATCGACATCCCGGGGACGGTGCTGTCGGTTGGGGGTGGGGGTGCTGACCTACGGGCTGATCAAGGGTGGTGCCCGCGGCTGGACGTCGCCGGTGAGCCTGGGAAGCTTCACCGTCGAGGCGATCCTCCTCGCCGCCTTTGTCGCCGTCGAAGCGCGTCGCTCCGCACCGATGCTGCCGCTGCGGCTGTTCCGGCAGCGCCTGTTCACCGTGTCCAACACCGCCATGGTCGTGGTGGGGTTCGCGCTCATGGGTTCGTCGTTCTTCTTCTCCCAGTTCTTCGTGTACGTCCAGGGCAGCTCGATCCTGCGCGCCGGCCTGCAGACCCTGCCGGTGTCCCTCGCCATGGTGATCGTCAGCCCGTACGCGGGCCGGCTCGCCGCCCGGCACGGCTTCCGAATCGTGGTCACCACCGGCCTGGCCCTGGCCGGCCTGGGACTGCTGGCGCTCGGCATGGTGCACGCCGACACCGGCTACGCGAACGTGTGGTGGCGGCTGGGAGTCGTCGGCATCGGCTTCGCCCTGACCCTGTCCCCACTGACCGGCGCCGCCATCCAGGCAGTCAGCCCGCAGGAAGGCGGTCTCGCATCAGGCATCAGCAGCACCACCCGGCAGATCGGCGCGGTGCTCGGCGTGGCGGTACTCGGAGCCATCGTCCGCACCCGGCAATCCGGCGGCGCCTCCTTCGAGACCGGTCTCAACAGCGCCTTTCTCGCTGCCGACGCCGTCACCTTGGCCACCGCCGTGTTCACCGGCCTGTAACTGGCGAGGTCCAAGCCCGCGGAAGGCTCCGCGGCGCCGCAACGTTCCACCGGTCCAGATGCGGTCACCACCTCGCACAAGGCATCCGCGCACAGCCCGAACTAGACCAAGTTCATCCCATGGCCCGTTTCTGCCGTATCCGGGAGACGCCCCCACCAGAGAGGAACCGCTTCCACGATGCCGCCCATAACCCCACCGTGCTCCACCCGATGCCCGAGCACCCGCGTGTGGTTCTGCTCAAGCAGGTGGTGAAGTCGCCGCTGATCGAGGTCGGTGACTTCACCTACTACGACGATCCGGACGATCCGACCGCGTTCGAGACGCGCAACGTCCTGTACCACTACGGTCCGGCACCGAGGCGTCGTTCGCCGCCCGCGATGTCGCCGAGGAACTGGCCGGCAGCGTGAGCGGGACCATCATCCCGTTCGCCTTCCATCAGGAGTCGAACTGCTCGCCGACCCGGACCTCCTGTCCCACGACGAGATCTACTTCAACGCCGCCCGCCTCGACCGCTCGGTGGCCCTGGCCACGGCCGACTACCAGCGACTGGCCGAGCCCGGGGTGCTCCCGATCACCCAGCCCCGGGAGCCCCGGGAGGCGCCCAGCATCCTCCCCGCCTGAGCCCTGGAGGAACCGGGCGCGCCCGCTACTGCGCCGCCGCGGTGTTCGCGCTTTTCTTGCGCGCCCGGTAGGCGGCCGCCTTGATCTTGTTCCCGCAGGACTCCATGCCGCACCACTGCCGCCGCATGCCCCGGGAACGGTCGATGTAGATACGAGTGCACTCGGGATTGCCGCACTCCTTGAGCAGGGGGACGTCCGGCCCGCTCAGGAGCTCGATCGCAAGGCGTGCCACGGTGGACAGGGCTTCGTCCGGCGTTGCTTCGCTCCAGCGTCCCGAGACGGTGAGCTGCGGTGCGGCGGGCGGATTGCGCGCCGCACCGTTCAGCACGTCAAGCGCCGCCTCGGCGTACTCCTCGCCGAGGCGGCGGGCCGTGACCAGCTGATAGACGGCTTCCCGTACGGACTTCGCCCGATCGACGTCGGCCTGACCGATGTCGGCCCGGTCGCCCCGGGAAACCGCGTCGACGATGCCGGATTCCAGGTACCACGCCCGCAGCCGCTCCGGCGTCACGAACATCTCGAACCGCACCGAGCGCCGGGCCCGGAGTGTCGCGGCGAAGTCGAGTGCCGGGTTTCCGCACACGAAGACATGATCCAGATTCACATCACCATTCTGGCAGGTGACAATCGCGTCAGCAAGGCTCGCCCCCCGCCGGACCGCCCCCCGCCGGACCGCCGACGGCCAGCCGGATCTCGCGGCCCTGCCAGCGTCTGCGCAGCCAACGGTCGTGGCTGCCCAGGACGATCGCGCCGGGGCCGGTACCCAGAGCGGCCTCCAGTTCGTCGCACAACCGCGGGGACAAGTGGTTCGTCGGCTCGTCGAGCAGCAACAGCTCCGGCGGACGCGCCACCAGGAGCGCCAGCGCGAGCCGGCGGCGCTGACCGACCGACAACTGACCGACCGGCTTGTCCAGATCCGCCTCGTGCAGCAGGCCCAGCGAGCGCAGTGGGACCGTCTCCGCCCGTTCGGCGCCGAGCGCGCGCTCGTACGTCTCACGCCCGGTCCGGTCGGGGCGGCCGAACACGGTGTCCTGGGCCAGCAGTCCCACCGTCAGCCCCCGCCGCCGTCTCACATCGCCCTCGGCCGTGAGACGCCCGGCGAGCACGGACAGCAGCGTCGACTTCCCCGCGCCGTTGCCGCCCGTGACGAGGAGGCGTTCGGTCGCCGTCACGTCCAGCCGCGGGACGTCGAGCCGGTCCGGCACCCGCACGTCGCGCAGCGAGACGAGGGCGTCGTCCGTCGGTACCTCGCCGAGCGCGGTGCCGGCGGGTGCGGCGGCGGCGAGTGCGGTGCCGTGGAAACGCAACGGCTGCGGCGGCTCACCGGTCCGCCGGCGTTCCAGCCCGTCCAACCGGCGGGTGGCGTTGCGCACCCGCCGGGAGACCTGACTCTGCACCCGTCCGGCGCGATGGCCGTAGCCCATCTTCTCGTTGTCGCGCCGCTCCCGGTCCGGTGCCACGAGGTGCGCGGTGACCCCGGCCGCGTGGCGCAGCGCCGCCAGCTCCTCCTGCTCCTCGGCGTACCGCCGTTCCCAGCGCTCCCGCTCGGTACGCTTCTCGGCCAGGTAGGCGCTGTAGTTGCCGCCGTAGCGGACCGGGCCGTCCATGGCCGGGTCGAGATCGACCAGATCCGTGCAGACGGCGTCGAGGAAGGCCCGGTCGTGGCTGGCCACCACGACGACCCCGGGCAGGCCGCGCACCTGCTCCTCCAGGAACGCGGCGGCGCCGTCGTCGAGATGGTTGGTCGGCTCGTCCAGCAGCAGGGCCGAAGGGCGCCTGGCCAGCAGCGCGGCCAGCGCGAGCCGACCGCGCTGCCCGCCGGAGAGGGAGCCGAGCACCCGGTCGTGCCGGAACGCGCCGAGGCCGAGGCCGTCGAGCACGATCGCGGCACGCCGGTCGGCGTCCCAGACCTCCCGCTCCTGGGCCTGTTCGAGCCGTCTGCCGTACGCGTCGAGCAGCTCGGCGTAGCCGGGGGAGTCCTGCGGTACGTGGGCGAGCCGCTCGGTGAGACGTTCGAGCTCGGCCAGGTCGTCGCGGGCCTCGCGCAGGGCCTCGTCCAGCACGTCGGCGATCGTCGACGTGTCGTCGAACGGCAGCTCCTGGTGCAGGAACCCCAGGTCGGCAGGGCGTGTGATGCTCCCGGCGTCGGGTTCGTCCACTCCGGCGAGCAGACGCAGCAGCGTCGACTTGCCGACGCCGTTCTCCCCGATCAGCCCGATGCGGTGGCCGGGGGAGGCGGTGAGGGAGACGCCGTCGAGGACCCGTCGGGTCCCCAGGGTGCGGACGACGTCATGGGCGAGCAGGGCTGGTCGGGACATGGTGTTCCACCTGATGTGATCGGTGTTCGGCCCGCCGGGTGGTGACCCACCTCGGGCGCGGGCCCGGTCAGCACCTCAGCGGTTCACACCTCCGGCGCCCCCGTAACCGGCACTCCCGTCCCCGGCGTTCCCGTCTCGGGCGCTCCGGTCTCCGTCAGCTCACCGCCGGCCAGCCGCAGCCACCGGTCCACGCCGATCCGGGCGAGGAAACGCTCGTCGTGGCTGACCACCACGAACGCTCCCCGGTACGAGCCCAGCGCGCCCTCCAGCTGGCCCGCGCTCACCAGGTCGAGGTTGTTCGTCGGCTCGTCCAGGAGCAACAGCTGCGGAGACGGTTCGGCGCACAGCACGCAGGCCAGCGTGGCGCGCAGCCGTTCACCGCCGGACAGCACCCCGACCGGGAGATGGGCCCGGGGGCCCCGGAAGAGGAAGCGGGCGAGCAGATTCATCCGCTCCGCCTCCGTCCGGTGCGGTGCGAACGCGGCGAAGTTCTGGGCGACCGTTCGGTCGAGGTCCAGCAGGTCCAGCCGCTGCGAGAGGTAGGCGATCCGGCCGTCGGCCCGCTTGATCTGCCCGCTGTCCAGCCCCAGTTCGCCGTTGAGCAGCCGCAGCAGTGTGGTCTTGCCCGAGCCGTTAGGACCGGTCAGCGCGATGCGTTCGGGGCCCCGGATCGTCAGGTCTACGCCCGCTTCGGCGAACAGGGCCCGCCCGCGGTGGCGTACCTGCATCTGCTCGCCGAGGACGAGTGTGCGTCCGGCGGGCACATCGGTGTCCGGCAGGTCCAGCGTGATGCGCTGCTCGTCGCGCAGGGCGCGCCCCGCCTCGTCCAGCCGGGCCTTCGCCTCGCTGACCCGGGACGAGTGCAGCTGGCCCGACTGGCCCGCGGACTCCTGGGCGCCGCGCTTCATGTTTCCGGCGAAGATGCGCGGCAGGCCCGCGCTCTTGAGGTTGCGGGCGGCATTGCTCGCCCGGCGCTCGGCGCGTTCGCGGGCCTGCTGCATCTCCCGCTTCTCCCTCTTCAGCTCCTGTTCGGCGTTGCGGATGTTCTTCTCGGCGACCTCCTGCTCGGCCCGCACGGCCTCTTCGTATTCGGTGAAGTTGCCACCGTAGAAACGCAGTTCGCCGCGTTCGAGTTCGGCGATGCGCTCCATGCGGTCGAGCAGCGCCCGGTCGTGGCTGACCAGCAGCAGACAGCCGTTCCAGTCCTCCAGCACGTCGTAGAGCTTGTGCCGGGCGTCGAGGTCGAGGTTGTTGGTCGGCTCGTCGAGCAGCAGTACGTCGGGCCGCTTCAGCAGCTGGGCCGCCAGGCCGAGCGAGACGACCTGGCCGCCGCTGAGTGTGTTCAGGCTCCGGTCGAGGGCGAGACCGGCGAGGCCGAGCCGGTCCAGCTGGGCCCGGGTGCGTTCCTCGATGTCCCAGTCGTCGCCGATGACCGTGAAGTGCTCCTCGCCCACGTCCCCGGACTCCACGGCGTCCAGGGCCCGGATCACCTCGGCGACGCCCAGGACCTCGGCCACCGTGAGATCACCGGTCAGGGGGAGGCTCTGCGGGAGATAGCCGAGCGTGCCACCGACGGACACGGAACCGGTGCCGGGCCGCAGCTCGCCGGCGATCAGCTTGAGAAGGGTGCTCTTGCCGGAGCCGTTGGGCGCGACCAGCCCCGTCCGGCCGCTGCCGATGGCGAAGGAGAGGTCGTCGAAGACCGGGGTGTCGTCAGGCCAGGCGAAGGACAGGTTCGAGCAGATGATGGCGGCGTCGGACATGGAGAGACCTCGAATGAGATACGGGCAGGCACGGACTGCTGCCCGGGACATGGAAGAAGGGGACGACTGAACGGCCACGACGGCGATGCTCCTGGGCATCGGCCGGTGGCCTGACACAACGGGGTCTCACCCCGAGATGTCGTCGTCACCCACCATGTCTGGTCTCCTCAAAATGTGATCAACGCTCTAGCGAGCTTAGCAGCCGCCCCTCGGCGGCCCCTCGCAATTTCTTGCCGTACGACGGCCGTGCGACGGTCTGACGGCCGACTTCGGACGGCCGACTACAGGCCGAGGTCGGCGGCCAGGCAGGAGAAGGACATCCATGAGCCCTCCGGGTCGTACGCCTCCCTCGCGGATTCCTTCGGCGAGGCGGGCTTCACCTCGACCATGTCCTGGTAGGGGACGCGCTCGGGCAGCTTCCCGAAGCGCTCGTGCCGGGCCGCTGCGGCACTGTCCATCGTGTTCGCGGCGTTATTGGTCTGCATGGCCGGACTCCGCTCGGTTCATCGGTTGCGGATCGCGCCGTAGCGCTGGGCTGACATCAGCGTGGCACCGTCTGCGTCACCTGTCAAGCCGGTGACGCAGCCGTCGTGCCCGCCAGGCCCGCCAGGGTGGCGGCGGCCGTGCCGGTGCCCAGTCCCAGGGCCTGGCTGAAGGTACGCCTGTTGATCATCTGAAGCCCTCCGTGCGTGTCGAAGTGCGGACCTCGCGCGGAAATCCGAGTGCGGCGGTGCGGCGGTGTGGCGGCGCCGCGGGTCCGTGTGCCATGACTGTTCCACGTGATTCGTCACCGGTCAAACAGGTGACGGAGTCGACTTGTGCGTATGGTGTTCGGCTTGTGCCTTCGACGAAATCGACGAACTCGATGTAGGAGAACCGGACATGACAGCCCCGTATCCACCGATCGATCCCTACGACCACGGGATGCTCGACACCGGCGACGGAAACCTCATCTACTGGGAGACCTGCGGAAACCCCGACGGGAAGCCCGCCCTCGTCGTCCACGGCGGCCCCGGTTCGGGCTGCTCGACGGGCCCGCGCAAGTCCTTCGACCCGGAGCGCTACCGGATCATCCTCTTCGACCAGCGCGGCTGCGGCCGGAGCACACCCCATGCCGCCGACCCCACCACCGACATGAAGCTCAACACCACCGAGCATCTGATCGCCGACATGGAGCAACTGCGCGAACACCTCGGTGTCGAACGGTGGTTGCTGTTCGGCAGCTCCTGGGGGTCCACGCTCACTCTCGCGTACGCCGAACGGCACCCGGAGCGGGTGTCGGAGATCGTCCTCGCCGCTGTCACCAGCACCCGCCGCTCCGAGATCGACTGGCTCTACCGGGGCGCGGGCCGGTTCTTCCCGGATGCGTGGGAGCGATTCCGCAACGGTGTTCCCGAGGCCGACCGCGGCGGCGACCTCGTCGGGGCGTACGCGCGTCTCATGGGCAGCCCCGACCCGGACGTACGGGCCAGGGCCGCGACCGACTGGTGCGCCTGGGAGGACGCGGTCCTGTCAGCGGAGCCGAACGGCTCGCCCAACCCGTACGGCAGCAGGCCGCCCCGGGCCATGCTGGCGCTCGTACGGATCTGCTCGCACTACTTCGCGCACGGAGCCTGGCTGGAGGAGGGGCAGTTGATCCGCGATGCGGGACGCCTGGCGGGCATCCCCGGCGTCCTGATCCACGGCCGCCTCGACATCAGCGGACCGCTCGACACGGCCTGGGAACTTGCCCGGGCCTGGCCCGGCTCGGAACTCGTGGTCGTCGAGGACTCGGGCCACAAGGGCAGCGCCGCCATGAGCGCGGCCCTGTACGAAGCGTTCGAGCGGTTCGCGCAGGAGTAGCCGGCAGGAGGGGTGCGGGCGTCAGCCCAGGAACGCCGCGAGGGTTGCCGTGAACCGGTCCGCGTCGTCGAGCCAGGGGTAGTGACCTGCCCCTGGCTGTACGACGAGCTCGGCATCGCGGAACGAATCGCCCGCCTCGGCCACCGACCGGGGCGGGCTGTTCACGTCGAACTCTCCGGCGAGCAGCAGGACGGGGGCCCCGAAGCCGGCGAGCGCCGCACGGGTGGCGTCCGGCGCGAAGGCGCCCTCGGCCGCGAAGAGGGCGACGGCCTCCTCGTTGTCCGGCCGGCTCGCCGCCAGGTGCGCCCGCGCCGTGTCGTCCCACCGGCCGTAGAAGAAGGGGCTGATGGCCTCCCAGTCGCTGCCGGTTCCCCCGGTGACCGCCTCCAGGGCGGCGTACGCCGTCGGGAACCACGGTTCGTCCCTGCGAAGCCGGGCGAGTTCACGCCGCGCCTCCCCGGTGATCGTGATTCCGAGGGACCGGGTGCCCGGGGCGATCAGGGCGAGCCTGCCGACGTTCTTCGGGTGACGTGCCGCGTACTGCGTCGCGAGGTTGGCTCCGGCCGAGTGGCCGAGCAGATCGATCCGGGGGAGTCCGAGGTGGATGCGCAGGGCCTCGACGTCCTCGACGAGGCGGTCGCAACGGTAGGAGGAGGTGTCGTCGGGGACCGCGGACCGTCCGGTGCCGCGGAGGTCCAGGACGATCAGCCGGCGGTGCGCGGACAGACCGCCGAGGTCGCCGAGGTAGCGGGAGTCCGCGGGACCTCCGGGGATGCAGACGACCGGGTCGCCGTCGCCATCGATACGGCCAAAGCTGTCTCCGTCTCCGTCTCCGCCTCCGTGCAGGCGGTAGGCGAGCCGGGTTCCGTCAGGTGCGTAGAAGTTGGGCATGGCAAGGACCATGCCAGTCATAACCAAGTTGTACAACCTGGTTATGACATAGAGGGGGTGAGGTGTATAACCGACACATGGCAGGCGAAGAGAGCGCGCACCGGGTCCCCGAGGCGCTGACCGAGGAGCAGGCCGGGCGGATGCTCGCCGACATGAACGAGGTCATCCGCGCGGGCGAGGAGATGCGGAAGCTGCGCGCCGAAATGATCAAACTGTTCATCGGCTTCGGCTGGACGCAGGACAGGATCGCCCGGCTCGCGGCCATGAGCCAGCCCGCCGTGTCCAAGCAGCTGGCGAAATACCGGCTGGACGACGAACCGCCGCCCCCGATGGCGCTCTCCCTCGACCAGCACGACATCCCATGGCTCGAAGGACGCCTGTGGGCCCTTGCCGAGGAGATCTCGGAGACCCTCGGCGACACCGCCCGCTGCACCCGCTACGTCAACGACATCGCCCGGGGGAAGAAGCGCTTCACCCCCGAGAACGTCGACGAGCTGCGTCGCCTCGTCGAGGAGGACCTGAGAGGGCACCGGGCGACGATGCCGGGCAGCTACCAGGAGGCGTACGACAGGATCAGCCGAGGCCTCGACGTGCCCCCGAAGGCGGCCTCCGCCACCCCGGCCTCCGCCACCGCATCGGCCTCCGTGCGCCGCACCCTCGCGCACCGGATCCAGCGAGACCGGCTCAGAGGCGACGCCTGACTGACGCGATCCGACTTTGGACGCACGCGTATGGAATTGAGCGTTGTGGCTATGGTTCGTCTCGCCGGGGCAGCGTTGACTGATCCGCATGACGAACGAACAGAACATCCAGCAGAGCACTCAGCAGAACATTCAGCAGGACATTCAGCGGGCCGACTCGAAGACGATTCTCGTGCTCGGCGGCACCGGAAAGACCGGGAGCCGTGTGGCGGAGCGGCTCACCGCGCAGGGACTGCCGGTGCGCGTGGGATCGCGTAACGCCGAACCGTCCTTCGTGTGGGAGGACCCCGACACCTGGGAGGCGGCGCTCGACGGAGTCGGAGCCGTCTACGTCACCTACTACCCCGACCTCGGGTTCCCCGGAGCCGCGGAAGTCGTCGGCGCCTTCTCCGAGCTCGCCGTGAAGAAGGGCGCGCGCCGGCTGGTACTGCTCTCCGGACGCGGTGAAGAGGGCGCGGTCAACAGCGAGAACAAGCTCAAGGAGTCGGGCGCCGACTGGACCGTCGTGCGGGCCAGCTGGTTCAACCAGAACTTCAGCGAGAGCTTCTTCCTGGAGCCCGTCCTCTCCGGTGAGCTCGTGCTGCCGACCGCCGACGCGGTGGAGCCGTTCGTGGACGTCGAAGACATCGCCGACGTCGTCATCGCCGCACTCACCGAAGACAAGCACATCGGCAGGACGTACGAGCTGTCCGGGCCCCGGTCGCTGAGCTTCGGTGATGTGGCCGCCGAACTGTCGCAGGTCACCGGCCGGAACATCACGTACACCCCGGTCGCCCTCGATGACTACCGGGCGTTCCTGCGGGAGAATGAGCTGCCCGTCGAGTTCGCCGACCTGTTCGCCCTGATCCTCGACGGGCGCAACGCCGGCGTCGTCAACGGCGTGGAGGAGGTCCTCGGCCGCAAGCCGCGCGACTTCTCGGTCTTCGCGAAGGATGCCGCCGCCACCGGCGTCTGGAACGTCTGACAACGCCCGGCAGCATCTGAGAGTGTCCGGTACGGATCCGGCCGGCGCCGAGCCCTCGCCGAATGGGGATCACCACATGGACGTACTCACCGGACTCCTGGACGGGCCGAAGGCGCGCGGCGCCTTTCTGCTCAAGTCGGTCTTCGATCCGCCCTGGTCGCTCCGCGTCGAGGACCGCGCTCCGATCTCCCTGGCCACCATGGTCCGGGGCAGCGCGTGGGTGATGCCCGACGGCGGTGTCCCGGCCCTCATCGGTCCCGGCGACATCGCCGTGCTGCGCGGCCCCGACCCGTACACGGTCGCCGACGCGCAGGACACCCCCGTCCAGGTCACCGTCGGCCCCGACCAGCGCTGCAGCACCACCGTCGGCGAGGACGTCACCGACACCATGGCCCTGGGGGTGCGGACCTGGGGGGACCCGCTCGGGCAGGGCTCGTCCGTCATGCTCAGCGGTACGTACCAGGCGCCCGGCGAGATCGGACGCCGGCTGCTGGGGGCCCTGCCCACCCTCCTGGTGCTGCCCGCCGCTCTCGACGACAGCCCGCTCGTGCCCCTGCTGGCCGAGGAGATCGGCCGCGACGAGCCGGGACAGGAACTGGTCCTCGACCGCCTCCTCGACCTGCTCTTCGTCAGTGTGCTGCGCGCCTGGCTCGCCGAGCCGGACGCCGGTGCGCCGGCCTGGTACCACGCCCGGTCCGACCCCAGGGTGGGGCCCGCACTGCGACTTCTGCACGGCGATCCGGCCCATGCGTGGACGGTGGAATCGCTGGCCCGCAAGGTCGGTGTCTCCCGGGCGGGCCTCGCCCGCCACTTCACCGAGGTGGTGGGGGAGCCGCCGATGACCTACCTGGCCACCTTGCGCCTCGCCATGGCCGCCGACCTGCTGCGCGAATCGGATGCCACAGTGGCCACGGTGGCGCACCAGGTCGGCTACAGCAGCGCGTTCGCGCTGAGCTCGGCGTTCAAGAGGGTGCGGGGGGTCAGTCCGCAGGAGTACCGCAGGAGCGGCGCCTCGCAGATCGTCCTGCCCTCGACGACGCCGTCCCGGACCGTGGTGCTGGGCGGGGTGTGACGTCCCGATCCGCCCGAGGAGAGGGGCCCTACCCGGGGACCTCCGTGCGCTCCCACCACTCGTAGACGGGCAACTGCCCCTCGGCCGTTTCCTGGTGGCGTGCCGTGGCCCTGAAGTGTTCGTACCCGCCACGGAACGGGAGCTTGATGTCGGGCCCGGGTGCTGTGAGGGGGACGATCCGGTCGGGGAGATCGTCCGGTCCGCCTTCGAGGACTGCTTTCGCTGCGTCGGTCATGGCGAGAGTTTCTCCGGGTGGTGGTCCGGCTCCTCCGTGACGCGCCGAAGGGCTCACCGCAGCCTGCCACGCCCCACTCCGACGGCGTGCATGGTAACTTTCCAACAAGTTGAACAGTATGGCGCCGGGAGGTGGGCGGGTGCTGCAGATCCAGATCGGTGCCGAGCGCGCGGCGGACCCGGACGACCGCCTGATGCGGACCACCCTCGGGTGGCGCCGGGGCATGAGCGAGGACGAGGCATGGGAAGCCGGACGGGGCATCTGGAAGTTCAACGCCGACCGGGCCCTGTCGCAGGACGAGGTACAGATCATCAACACCGAAGGCACGGTCCTCGCGGTCGCCAGGATCATCGGCATCTCCAAGCACGGCGACCGTTACGCTCTCGAAGGCGAACTCCTGCGCGCCGACCCCCGTGTCGGGCGTCCGACCGGTAGCCCGCATCTGTCCCGTAACCCCGTCACCTACATCTGATGCGTCCGACAGGTCTCATGACATCCCAGTCGCCGCGAAAGGAGCGCTCCGGTGAGTGACTTCGACGCCATCGACGCGCTGCTCGCGGACGTCGGTCCGCAGGCCGAACTCCCGCCGCCGGACGTCCGGCGTGAGCTGCGGGAGCAGGCCAGGCTCTCCAAGGCCCAGGTGGCCCGAGCGCTCGGCGTGAGCCCCGGCACGGTCGGCGCGTGGGAGGGCGGCCGCGAGCCGTCGGGCGAGATCCGCGCCAAGTACGCGTATCTGCTGGACGGACTGGCCGCCAAGTTCCCCGCCGGGACGGGGCAGGAAGCAGAGCCCGCGGAGGACGAGGACGAGGCCGAAGACGAGGGCGAGAGCGCGGGCGAGGCCGGGGACGAGGTGGAGTCCCTCGCCGCCGCCGAGCCGTGTGTGCTGTGCGGAGCACCGGCCAGGCAGCGGGTGGCGGGCTTCGCCCAGCACCTGGACCCGTCCGACTGCCGACCCGCGACCACGACACCGTCCACCGTCGAGCAACCGGCCGCCACGCGGCCGACCGCCGCGCCGTCCACCGTCACGCAGCCCACACCACCCCCCGCCCGGCCCGCCCGGGGCCCGGCCAAGCGTGCGTTCCAGGGGCAGTCCGGGCCCGGTGACCTGATCGGGCAGACGGTTCAGGCGGCGCTCGCCGAGCACCGGGGCGACGTCGAAGCGGCCCTCGCGGCGCTGCTGAAGCGGGCGATCCCGGACGCGATGCGGCTGCTCGACGAGACCCGCAAGGGCGCGCGGTACGACATCGTCGCGCACCCGTGGATCCCGGACATCCTGCGCAAGCAGACCTCCAAGGGCGCGGACCGGATCTGGGAGGCGCGCCCGAAGTGGACCCGTCATGAACTGCCGCCCGGCCGCCACGAGGTGACCGCACTGGACATCAACGGCGCCTACCTCTCCGCCCTGAAGACCCACCTCCCGCTCGGCCAGCTGGAACACAGCGCCGGATTCGCCCACGACCGCCGCCGCGCCGGCGTCCACCTCATCACCCCGCCCGAGTGGGAGCACGGGGCGGTGCTGCCCAACCCGATCGGCAACCGGGACGAGCCCGGCCCGCTGTGGGTCACCGAACCGACCCTGCGCCTCCTGCTGCGCCTTTCCGGCCCCAAGCACGCCCTGTGCGCGCCCCCGGAGATCCACGAGTCCTACACGTCCGGGGCTACGGAGAACCTGCTGGAGAAGTTCCGCGTCGCCCTCAAGGAAGCCAGGGACACGGCGATCGCCGACGGCGACGAGGTGACACTGGAGTACGTGAAGGCGATGTACTCGAAGTTCGTCTCCACGATGGGGGAGTCGAACTACAACCGCGAGCTCTACCGCCCGGACTGGATGCACATCATCCGCAGCCAGGCGTTCGCCAACCTCTGGACGAAGGCCCTCAAGGCCCACGACGAGGGACTCACCGTCGTACGCGCGATGGGCACCGACGAGCTCCACGTGATCGGTGACTGGCACCGTGTCTTCCCCGAGGGCCGTGGCGTGACCGAGGTCAAGACGAAGGACACCTACACCGCGGGCAGAGACGACTCCGAGGACACCGGGGTCATGTCGGGGGAGGAGGAGTAGATGCCCGAGAGGACCATCGACTTCGGGAAGTTCGGCGCCCGGGGCATCAAGGGCAGCGACGCCGTCGCACGCAAACTCGACGAGCTGGCGGACGGCGTCGTCACCCCGGTGACCGTGAAGCGTGGTCTGATGGCGCGCCTGCACTACCTGACCAGGACGGAACACAGCCGCAGGGCGGCCAGGGACGCCGGGCTGACGGTGACCGACCGCACGCTGAAGGCGTGGCTGGAGGAACGACGCCGCCCGACCAACGCCAACCTGGAGCGCATCGACGCCGCCTACCGCCAGGTGCGCCGCCAGAACGTCGCCCGGTATCTCCTGAGGCGCCTGAACGCCGGCGGCGGGACGCGGGTGGAGATCCACCCGCTCAACCAGTCACAGGTGCCGCGCCCGCTCCAGCGGATGGTGGAGTACCGCACGATGAACGTCCGCCGCTGGGACCGCATCGTCGAGGCCTGGGCAGCCGGTGACCACCAGGGCCTGGACGACGCCTGGGAGGACGTCATCGTCGACCTGGGGTCGCAGTGGGGGCAGTACGAGTACGTCACCAACATCGGCTTCGCGGCGTAGCCGACCGGCCCCGACGCCTTGGGGGAAATGCTCGGCCCGCTGAGCCCGCTGAGCCCGTTCAGTCCGCTCGGTTCACGGGGACCAGCGTGAGGTAGGCCATCCCGAGCACTCCACGGTAGCCCCGCAGCCAGCTCGCCCGGTGCCGGTCGACCCGCTCGCGCGTCTCCTGCGCCAGCGGGTGGTCCGGGTGAGCGGCCAGCCACTCCTCCACGTCCGACTGGTAGCCGGACTCGAAGTCCTCCCACTCGTCCTCGCCGGCCGTCTCGATCCAGGCGGGCCGGAACCCGGCGGCCGCCGCTACATCGACGAGTCCGGCCAGGTCGTGGTGTTCGTC
The DNA here is from genome assembly GCF_044765565.1 of Streptomyces sp. NPDC102437. Taxonomy (NCBI): domain Bacteria; kingdom Bacillati; phylum Actinomycetota; class Actinomycetes; order Kitasatosporales; family Streptomycetaceae; genus Streptomyces; species Streptomyces sp. NPDC102437. Next base: position 66,385 of record NZ_JBIWKI010000014.1, read on the forward strand.
GGCACGGGCGTCCGGCCACATCGCGGCCAGTTCGGCGGAGGTGGGGGAGCGCTGCCAGAAGGTCTCGGCGAGCAGGACCCGCCCCCCGGGCGCGACGATCCCGCGCAGCGCACGCAGTGCGTCGGCACTGTGCCGGGGCGGTTCCTCGTCGCTGAGGGCGTGACTTGCCCCGAGGCACAGGACGAGGTCAGCGGGCCCGTGGGACGTTTCCGCGGCGGACCCCTCGACGAACTCCACACGGCCGGTCAGCGCGCGGGCCTCGGCGTTCGCGCGCCCCCGGGCGAGGTCCTTGCCGTTGAGGTCGATGCCGATTCCGGTCGCCCCCGGCACCGCGTCGAGGACGCGGAGCATCAACTCCCCCCAGCCACAGCCGATGTCCAGGACCCGCGCCGGGGAGGCCCGGCCGAGCCGGTCGACGATCCGCGCGGCTCGCGCCTCGGAGAGCGGACCGTGGAAGGTGAGCCGGGTCAGGCGCGGCGGAAGATCGTTCTCAGTCATGCGGCGCAGGCTAGCTCCGAGGGGTCAGCCATGAACACCGAGTTATCGCCCCGCCGAGTCGGACCGGTCAGAGCCGACACGGTCAGAGCCGACACGGTCAGAGCCGACACGGCCACAGACCGACGTTCTCCTTCCCTGCCCGGACCTCGACCCATGCCGCGTCGACGCCGTCCGGCGGTGGCGGAACCGCGAGTTCGAACAGGAGCAGCGCGCCACTCACGTCCAACAGCGCCCTGCCGTCCCCCGTGGGACTCAGCCGGCCCCGGAAGACGATGCGTTCACCGTCCTCCCGGAACCCGGGCAGGCCGCAGGCGGCCGGCGCGGTGTTCGCCGCCCAGACGATGTCCGCGTCGACAACGGGCCCGCCGGGGTGACGGACCCGTCGCTCATCGCGGTCAACCTCGTGTTCGGGGCTTTCGGCCAGTTGGTGAACGTCACGGTCATGGCCGTGCGGCAGGCCGTCACCCCGGACGGGATGCAGGGCCGCGCGGCCGCGACGATCATCTTCGCCGGCATGGGCCTCACCCCGGGTCGGCTCGCTGCTCGGCGGGTTCCTCGGGCAGGAGTGGGCGCCGCGCACCGCTCTCCTGGTGACGGCCGCAGGGCTGATGGTGTCCCCCGCCCTGATGGCCCTGTCCTCGCTCGCCCGCCTGGGCCGGACCCTTCCGGCCCCGCGCACGCACCGTTGCGGACCACGTCGCAGCGCCCCGGAACGGGGGAGTGCCCGGGGCGCTGCTGCATGTGGTGCGGCGGTTGGTCTGCTCCTAGCTTTGGCCCTCGTACTGTCGTTCTGCTGATGTCCGGCTGATGTAGCACTGATGCCCGCGGCCGACGGTCGCGACCGATGCCCGCGACCGAAGTCCGCGCCGATGTCCCGATGTTCCGTCAGGGAACCCGGACCAGCCGGCCGTGGATGCCGCCCTCGGCCAGTCGGCGGTGGGCCTGCGCCGCCTCGTGGAGGGGCAGGGTGTCGGCCACGGCTGAGCTGCCCCGTCCCGGCCAGCGAGGAGAGCCGGGCGAGGGCATCGGCGTCCGCCGCGATCCACTGCTGGGCCACGGTGATACCGCGCAGCGGTACGGGCGCGGCACCGCCGACGACCGAGACGAAGGAGCCTCGGTCACGTACGACGCCCAGCGCCGGGATCCCGACCACGGCGGCGTCCCGGGCGGCGGCGTCCACACCGCCCGGGACCAGCGCGAGGCCTGACGCGACGGCCTGACCACGTGGAGCCAGATCCGGCGTCGCGACCCGGGGCTGCTTATCCGCGGTCCGAATGGGGCGTGGCAGCGTCGCCCGAAGCAGGTTCGGGGTTCGTGTACAGGATCTCGCGGGCCTGTTCCGCGGCGCGGGCGATGCTCTCGCCGACGAAGTCGACGAAGCGGGCGATGTTCTCCAGGCGGACGGCGGCCGGGGTGTCGGGGCCGAGGACGCCGACCCCCTGCCGGGCGGTCTGGGCGAGCTGGGCGTTGGCCCGCGCGGCGGCGATCATCGACCGGTACCAGACCTCGTCGTCGACGAGGTAGCGCTCGCGGCGGCGTTCGTCCCGTTCGCGGCTGATGAGGCCCTGGCTTTCGAGATACGCCATCGCTTTGGAGATGGACGCGGGGCTGACCTGGAGGCGCTGGACGAGCTCGGACGCGGTGAGGCTGCCCGCGTCGCTGGTGAGCAGGCAGGTCAGCACCCGGGCCATCATCTGGGGCAGGCCCTGCTGCATCAGGAGGGTGGTGAACACCTCCTCGTACTCGCGCACCGCCTCGGTGTCGCGTCCGTGGGTCTGCTCGGGCGCCTGCGGCCCGCGGGGGGTGGCCTGCCTGCGCCGGTGGGCGCGGCGTTCGGTGGCGCGGTGGGCCAGGTCGGCGCGGTAGGCGGTGGGGCCGCCGTTACGCATCACCTCGCGTGTGATCGTCGAGGTGGGGCGGTCCAGGCGTCTGGCGATCTCCGCGTAGGCGAGCCCGTCGGCCACCCCCAGCGCGATCTGCTGGCGTTCCTGCTGGGTGAGTCTGCCTCCCGGCACCGCGATCTCCCTTCACGCTTCCTTGATGCCCCCAGCATAGCGTTCACTTTCCATTCAATGCAACGAACCAAGTGGCTGACGTTGCATTAAAGGTGGAATCGTTGCAACGATAATTGGGCTCTTACCTGCATTGATCTTCATTGAGTGCAACAACATTGTTGCCTGATCCTTGAACGCAACGTAGCGTTTGTGATGTCAGAAACCACGAACGCAAAAGGAGAGCACGATGCAGAACTTCGACACCGTCACCCCGATCTCCGCCGTCCTGGACATCCCCGCCGGGCGCGTGCAGTTCATCGCCGCCGACCGGACCGACACCACCGTCGAGGTCCTTCCGGCGAACGCCTCGAAGAGCCGGGACGTGAAGGCGGCGGAGCAGGTCGAGGTCGCCTACGCCGACGGCGTTCTGCGGATCGGCGCCCCGGCGGCGAAGAACCAGTACTTCGGCCCCTCCGGATCCATCGAGGTCACCGTCCAGCTGCCGGCCGGATCCCGGGTCGAGGTGAAGTCCTCCTGCGCCGAGTTCCGGGGCGTCGGACGGTTCGGCGACGTCGCCTTCGAGGGCGCGCAGGGCGCGATCAAGGTCGACGAGGCCGTGGGTGTCCGCGTCACGACCTCCGGTGGCGACGTGTCGATCGGCCGTCTGGGCGGCCCGGCGGAGATCAGCACCGGACGCGGTGACATCCGAATCACCGAGGCCGTGCGCGGCGCGGTCGAGCTGCGTACGCAGATGGGTGATGTGTCGGTCGGCGCCACCGCCGGAGTCTCGGCGTCCCTGGACGCCGGCACCGGCTACGGCCGGATCCACAACGCGCTCAAGAACGCCGACGGCGACGCCGGTCTGACCATCCACGCGACCACGGACCACGGCAACATCGACGCCCACAGCCTCTGAGAGCACCCGTCCTGACACTCCGTCACGACAACTCCCTCACGACAATCACGTCACGGAGGAACCCATGACCACCATCGAGCAATCCACCTGGACCGGCATGGTGCCGGTGGACGACACAGCCCTGGCCGTCACCGACACCGGCGGCCCCGGAATCCCCGTGGTCTACCTCAACGGCCAGTTCGCCACTCAGGGGTACTGGCGGCGGACCATCGCCGAACTCGGCACGGGATGGCGGCACATCACCTACGACGAACGGGCTCGCGGCAGAAAATCGAAGCGTTCGGCGGACTACTCCTTCGCCGCCGCCGTCCGGGACGTCGATGCCGTGCTCGCGGCCAGGCGGGTGGACCGGGCGCTGGTGGTGGGCTGGTCCTACGGCGCGTTCGTCGCGGCGCACTGGGCGGGCCGGAATCCGGCCCGTGCCCTGGGCGCGGTCCTGGTCGACGGCGCCTTTCCGCACGACTGGCTCGACGAGGCCATGGAGCAGCGGATACGGAAGCTGTTCCGGCGGATGGGCTGGTTCACACCGCTGCTGCGTCCGACGGGCCTGACCCCGCGGATGAGCCCCGAGCAGCAGGCGAACAGCAACATCGAGCTCGGCAGGCTCTCCCGCGAGCGCGAGCTGGGTCCCGTGCTGGACGGCATCGCCGTTCCGGTGCGGTACGTGGTCGCGTCGGGGACGTCCCTGGGAAGCCGGGGCGACGAGCAGGAACGGATCCGCGCCAGCCTCGACGGGGTGACCGCCCGCAACCCGAACATCGGAATCAGCGCGAAGGTCGCCAGCAACCACGGCGCGATCCTGAAGAAGGATTACCGGGCCATCGCGGAGGCCGTACGGGAGACCGCTGCGGCCGTACGCCGGCCTGAAGTTGTACATGAGACTGAGGCTGAAGTTGTACGTGAGGCCGAGGCCGCCGGCGGTCAGGAGTCGAGCGGCCGGTCCACGACGGCCTGACCGGTGCCTCGGCCGGATGACTGGCCCGTCGCGGGACGCAGTTGGCGGATGATGTGCGTCAGGCCGGCCGGGGCGGCGGCGAGGCGGACCGGCGTGCCCGCGTCGTCGATGGTGCCGAATGACCGGCCTGCTCCAGGGGGCCCTGCCTCCAGGCGGAATGTTCGTATACCAATGCCTGTGGAATGAATGATTCCGTCGGGAGATTCCGGATGAATGCTGCGATGGTCTCGCGGTGGTCTTGTTCGGCCCTTCAGTTTGGTATACAAACTGGATCGTCCGAATCGAATGGGACAAGGAGCGGCGTCCGCAAGGAGAACCATGCGGCAGCCGGGGCGGAGGAGGAGCGGCATACGGCTGCCCGCCCCCACCACGCAGGGGCACCCCGTACGACATCCGTGCGGAGATCGGCCGGATCCACCCGAGCGTGGCGCCCGTCGAGGGCGAGCCCGTCGTCGTGAAGAAGGCCCCGAACGCCTTCGTCGACACCGACCTGGCCGAGCACGTCGACGCCGCCGGCAACCAGGACGTCATCATCGCGGGCTGCATGACGCACATGTGCGTGACGTTCACCACCGAGGGCGCGTTCCTGCGGGGAAACCGGCCACCGTGGTCGCCGACGCCTGCGCGACGCGCCCCCTGCGTTCGCTGGGCACCGAGCTGACCGCCGACCAGGTTCATGGCAGCGCGCTCGCCACGATCTCCGACCTCTTCGGGGTCGTCGTCGAGACCGGGAAGTGCCTGGACTGAGCGCCGTGCCGGCCGCGACGGACCGCGGCCGGCGGGAATCCGGGTGTGCCGGTCGAGCGGCCCGGGGCACACTGCACGGATGATCTCCGATGCGTCCCGGACACCGCAGGCCATGGCCATCCGCCACGTCGCGGGGCTTGCGTCGGGTCCTGCGCTGGACCCTGCGCTGCGGGTGACCCTCAACTTTCACCCGGACCGCCTGCTGCACGGCAAGCCGATCCTCGAAGCCCTGGCCGAAGACGGTGTCTACCGCTCCCAGTTCGTCACGGGGACCAGCAACGGCGGACTGACCGCGCATCCCGGCGGGGACCGGTGGCGCTGGGAGAGCCGGATCTTCGGTGGGGCGTACGACGCGGCGTCCGCTCATGAGCGACCCGTCTACGGGGCGCTGAACTTCCGCCGCAAGCCGGTCGGAGGTGCGCCGCGGTTCGGCTCCGCCCACTTCCGGCTGACCGCACCGACCCTGGCACGCGCCACGTTCTGCTACCCGGACAGCTTCCTCGAACCCACGGACTTCGGTGTCGCGGCCCGCATGGGGCTCGTGGCCCTTGCCCTGGCCGACAGCCAGGACGAGCTCGACGACTACGTCGAGGCCCAGGTGCACGGACCGGTTCTGCTGGACCGTCATGTGGAGGCGCTGGTTCTGGACCCGTGCTACCGGGGCACGGCTGTCGAGGCCGCGGCACGGCGTCTGGGCTGCCCCGTCGAGTGGCACCCCGGTTTCCGCCTCGGGGTCGAGACGCTTCGCCTGCACCCCGGCTACCGGGGTCGGGAGTACGTCGAGCTTGGCGCGCGGATCGCCGTCGGCGGCGTACTCGACCCCCGCATCGTCGGGGACGCGGCACGCGATGGCCGCCACGATCCCCAGGCGCTCAAGAAGGTGTGGCACTGCCTGGCGCGCTTCGGGGCCCCCGGGAAGGGCGACAGGGCCATCAGGGTCCTGGCACCGGAGGTGGAGTGCCCGTTGTCCTTGCCGCCGTCGTAGACACTGAACCCGATCCGGCGCCCGACACCGGGAGGCCCGTGGGAATCCCGGGCAGTGGCCGGCTGTACGGGGCGGCGTGCGCGTGTCAGACGAAGCACTCCAGGATCAGCGGCAGATCCTCCAGCCACTCCTGGAGGCGGGCCCGCCTGCGAGCGGCGAGCAGGCACTGGTGGATGGTGCCGTTGTGGAGGAGGACGGTGACCTTGAGGTGCTTGGGGCCCTCGGCCGCGTACTCGACGGTGCTGATCTCTTCCCAGGTGAACGCCTGGTCCCCCGCCTTCGAGCCGAGCACGACACCCCTGGCGTCGACCAGGAGGGAACTCTCCGGGGCAAGCGCGACAAAGGCGAGGTCGCTGTCGGCCGGCGTGTCGCCCACGGGGGCGGCCTCGGTGGGCGCCTGGTGCAGGGGGACGGCGTTGTACGGTGCGTAGGTGGGCGGCGGGGGAATCGCCACGGTGGGGGAGTACGTCGTACCGTCCGGCACCAGCAGGTCCAACAGGCCTGCCGGTGTGGGCCGTTGGCCCGGTTCCTTGGCGAGACACGCCGCCAGGACCGGCCGCAGGCCGTCCGGCACCGCGGCCAGATCCGGTGCCTCGTGCACCGACCGGTACATCAGACCCATCGGCGTACCCGCACCGAACGCGCTGCCGCCCGCTGCCGCGACGAGTACCGCCCCCAGCGCGAACACATCCGCGGCGCCGCCGACCTCCAGACCCTGCGCCTGCTCGGGCGCCAGGAACCCCGGCGTCCCGAACGCCACACCGGTGGCCGTCAGACGGGTCGACTCCAGTGCCCGCGCGATGCCGAAGTCCAGGACCCGCGGGCCGTCCGCAGCCATGATGATGTTGCCGGGTTTCAAATCACGGTGCACCAGCCCGCAGCCGTGGATCGCCACCAGTGCCTCGGCGAGCGCCGCGCCCAGCTGCCGCAGCCGCGCCTCGTCCATCGGCCCCTCGGCTTCGAGCAGCGCGGCGAGCGTGGGCCCGGGAACGTACGCCGTGGCCAGCCAGGGCGCCACCGCCGCCGGGTCCGCGTCCACCACCGGGGCGGTGTGGAAGCCGCCCACGCTACGCGCGGCCGCGACCTCGGCCCGGAACCGCTCCCGGAAGTGCGGATCCGCCGCGAGCTCCGGGCGCGCCACCTTCACGGCCACCGCACGCCCGCCGCGCGAACGCGCCAGATACACGGTGCCCATCCCGCCGGCCCCCAATTCCCGCTCCACGGCATACCCGCCGATACGATCCGGCAGGCCCGCGCCGTCTACCCCGTGCCCCATGCGCTGTAAGCCCTCCCCTGTGCTCGGCGCATCAGTATGACTCAGCACCCGGGGCCCCAGGTGCCGGTGGTGCCGGTGGTGCGACGGTTGCCCTGTGACGAGACCTTCACGGCTGTGTCCCGGCTGTGTGCCATCCGGCGGTCGGCCGAAAATCGACGGTTAGCCTGGCGGCGCTCAAGGGGTCCCTCGGGGACGTCGGAACAGTCGGACGGAAGTGGGAACAGACATGGGCGGTCGTGACGGGCGCGTGGTGTCACGCAGGCGGATACTCGGGCTGGCGGGGACCGGGCTGGGGCTGGCCGTGTTCGGGGCCGGTGTCGTGGGGTGCGGCCCCGAGGAGGAAACGGATGCCCCGGGCGGGGGTTCGAAGCCGGGCGGGGGCAGGAGCGGTGACGCTTTCACCACCCCGCCGCCGGGCACCGCGCCCGAGCCGCTGTGGCGGGCGGCCGCCGCGAACACCAGCCTGTCCGGCAACGAGGCGCTCGCGGTGATCGGGAACGTGGCCCTGGTGTCGGGCGACCCGCTGGTGGGACGGGACATGGCCACCGGCAAGGAGAAGTGGTCGCGCCGCGGCGTCACCACACCCGGTGCCAAGCTCATCCTCGGCGGCGGCACGCTCTACCTCGCCAGCGCCGAGTACGACGGCGACGTGGTGGGACTGGATCCGGCGACCGGCAAGGAGACCTGGCGCAGCCGCCTCGGCAAGCAGTACGAGCAGCCTCGCCCGATCGCGGCCGACGACCGCCATGTGTACGTGATCGCCGGCATCCTGGAGAAGGACTTCACGACGCCGAACAACGTGATCGCCGCTATCGACACCACGTCCGGCCGGATCGCCTGGCGCGAGCAGCGCGACGCGGGGACCGAGGAGTTCGGCATCACCGCCGCGGCCGTCGACGGGCGCCTGGTCTACACGGACTACCGGGAGAACGTGACCGTCCGCGACACGGCGACCGGCCGGCAGGTGTGGACGAAGAAGATCAGCCGGTCCAACAACCGCCACTTCGCCATGCACAAGGATCTGGTGATCGTGGCGGACGGCCGGCGGATGCGGGCCTTCGAACTGGCCGGGGGAAAGGAGCGCTGGTCGCTGCGGACGGAGGAGTTCAGCTCGTTCAACGACCCGCACGTCCTGGACGGGGTGCTCTACGCGGCCGACAGCGCGCGCGGCCTGTGGGCGGTGGACCCCGGTACGGGCAAGCAGATCTGGCACAACGAGGACCTGCGGGAGTCGGCGACGCAGGCGTGGCAGTTCGCCAAGGTGAAGGGCACCCTGTACGGCGCGACCGAGTTCGACAAGGACGGCGGCGTGCACGCCTTCGACGTGGCGACCGGGAAGCTGCGCTGGACCTACAACGACAAGACCGGCGACATCCAGCAGTGGTACGTGGTGGCGGGGGGCGACCGGCTGGCCGTGATGCACGGGAAGCGGATCTACGCGCTCCCCGCCGTGTGATCCGGACACCCGGGGTGGAGGGCCCAGGGGGCCGGGCCCACGGCTTCGAAGCACCTACATGTCTTCCCAGGCCATCGAGCTCATCCGCCAGCCGGTGGGCGTCCGTACGAACTGGACCGTCTTGCGGCCGGAGCCCTCGAACCGCTCGCCGTCCCGGATTCCGGACTTCCGGTATTCGCTGGACCGGTGAGCGACGGACCCGAGGACTTCGGTCCGCTCGGCGACCTCCCATTCGGAGAACTCGGTCAGCGTCCCGTCGGTGAGCATCTTCTCCCGGGGGCCGATGAAGGAGTCGAGGTCGTAGACCACCGGCTCGGCTCCGACGCCACCGGTGTTCGCGATGATCGTCGCCTGCGGGATGAACACCTCACGGACGGCATCGAGGTTCGGCCGGCTGCCGCCGGTGTTGGTGAACGCGCCGAGGAAGGCGTGCATCAGCCGGTCGAGTTCGGCCTTGACGTCGGACGAGCCTTCGGCTGCGGGCTCGGCCTCGGCTTCCTGTGAGGGCCACTCCTCGGAGAGGACCGACCAGACCTCGATGTCGCGCCGCTCGCCCCGGTACTCGGTGTGCTTGCGCAGCACCCCGTCACGGGTCATCCCGAGCCGGCGCGCGACTTCGACGCTCCGGGCATTGCCCGCCGCGACCCACCATTCGACCCGGCTCATCCCGCGCTCCGCGAAAGCCCAGTCGATCAACGCCTTGCACGCCCGGGTCACCAGCCCCCGGCCCTCCCCGGCGGCCTCCAGCCAGCAGCCGACCTCGCACACTCCGGAGGCGCTGTCGAAGCGCGTGAACATGACGCCGCCGACCAGCGTGCCGTCCAGCCAGATCCCGTAGATCCGGGCGGCGTCCTGGGTCTGCTTGTCGGCGTAACGCTGGAGGACGGCGGTGGCGGAGGCGCGGTCCGTGCTGAAGGTCGCCCAGGGTATCCAGGGGTCCACATGGGGCCGTGCGCGGTCGATGTGGGCGAGGAACTCCGGCGCGTGCCAGGGCTCCAGAGGGCGGAGTCGAGCGGTGTCGCCGAGCGGCAGTGTGAACACGGATACCTCGTCCCTGGGTGCGTAACAAGCGTTCGGTACGTAAGGTAGCAGCATGCCACCCGCACCCGGAGACCGTGAAGCCCGCCGCGACGATGTGTCCCGGGCGGTGTGGGACGTACTCGCCGACAAGGGGTTCGGCGGGCTGACGCTGCGTGCTGTCGCAGCCGCGATGGGCGTCTCGACCGGGATGCTCATGCACTACTTCCCGACCAAGCGGGCCCTGATCGCGCATGCCCTGGACCTGCTGGAGAAGCGCACCGCGGAACGTCCGCGCCGCGAGCGTCCGGCCGAGGGCCTGGCCACCGTGCGGGCCATGCTGCTGGACATCCTGCCGTTGACCGCGGGCGACACCGCCCGCAACCGCATCTGGGTCAGCTCCTGGGATCTGGCCCTCGCCGACGACGGGCTGGCCACGGACCAGGCCGGCCGCTACACCCGGCTGCGCTCGACGCTCAGCCCGCACTTCGAGGCCGCGCGGGGCCTGGGTGAAGTCCCCGAAGCCGCCGACCCGGAGCAACTCGCCGCCACGGCGGTCGCGTTCACCCACGGGCTCGTCGTCCAGGCCCTCTTCGACCCCGGCCGCTTCCCCGAGGACGTACAGATCGCCATGCTCGACGGCTTCCTCGCCTCGGTCGCACCGCTCCGGCCCGCACGGCGATGAGCCCATGCCCGGTGGTTCCGGGCGCGCGCATCGCGCTACAGGTCGTCGACGCCCTCGCCGTCGCGCAGCTTCCGCCAGATGCGGGTGCGGTGCAGCGCGTAGAGGGCGATGAGCAGGAACACCGCCTGCAGTCCCACGGCGAGCAGCCAGAAGACGTCCCTGCTCTCCAGCTCGTCGGTCAAGTAGCTGAAGTTCATCCCGAAGAACCCGGTCAGGAAGGTCAGCGGCAGAAAGATCGTCGACACGATCGCCAGCCGGTTGATCACGCTGTTCTGTTCGCCCGACACAAGTGAGGAGTAACTGGCGAAGGCGCGGCGGGCGGAGTTCTGCAGCGACTCGATGTCCGTGAGCACCAGCCTCGCCGTGTGCTGGTAGTCGCGGGCGAGTTTCTGGCGCTCCTCGGGGAACCCGGGGTTCATCATCCGGCGCGTGAAGATCTCGTCCGTCACCTGGAGGTAGGGCAGCAGCGCGTGGTGCAGGAGCGCCCCGCGCCGGCGCAGCCGCGCCAGACGGTAGACGTGCTGGGGGACCCGGTGCTGGAACATCTCGTCCTCCAGGTCCTCCACCTCCAGCAGGGCCTGCACGGCGGACCCGCGGAAGGTGTCCAGGGCTTCCTCCAGCAGCAGGAACAGCATGGCCACGCTGTCGGGCGGCCTTTCGTGCGGCAACCCGGCGATGAGGCTCCTGATCGGTTCGGCCGGACCCCGGTGCACCGTGATCAGGTACCGCTCGGTCACGAAGGCGTGGACATGCGTGATCCGGGCCGCCTGGACCATCGGCACGACGAACGCGGCGCTGTCCCCGAGGAACTCGACCCGCGCGGATTCGCCCGCCCTGCCGAGCCACGCCACGTCCTCGGTCTCCAGTCCGAGCAGGTGGGCGACCGGCTGTTCGTCGGGCGGTTCATCGTCGGGCAGCTCGATGTCCACGAGCAGGAAACGGGATGTCGCCAGTCGCTCACGTGCCTCCGACACATGGGTGTGGATGACGGTGCCTTCCGGCATCGACACCATCGATACGATCATCGTCCCTCGCCGAATCCTTATTCCGCCCGCCTTCGGACCCATCTTCGGGGCGGAAAGCCCGCCGGGCCGGACGTACGCGCCGACCACGAGGATGACGCGGACCAGGAGTACGCCGCGGACCACGGACCGACTCCGCCCGTCCCACCCGGCGGACGGGCGCCCGGGCTGTTCGGGAAGCTGGCGGGGCGCTGACAGCGGTGGGCGCGCCCAGGGCCGAGGCCCGGAGCACGCTCGCTCCCCGGTGTCAGACGACGACGAGATGCTTGGGGGCCGAGCCCCCGTCGAGGTTGCGGAACAGCTTCTTGATGTCCTCCGGGGCGAGCTTGATGCAGCCCGCGGACTTGTAGTCGCCCACGCCGTCCCAGCGTCGGCTCTCGGTGCTGCCCTGTCCTCCGGTACGGGTCATCTCGCTGTGGATGAAGAGTTCCGTGCGCGTGGTCCGGCCGTTCTTGCACGTCTTGTTGCTCAGGGGGACGGCGTAGCCCTTGATGAGGTTGCCGTTGTAGCTGGTCTGACGGGTGCCGACGGTGTAGGTGCCCGCGGGCAGCCATCCCTTGGCCGAGGCGCACTCGTCGCGCCCCTTGGCATGGCTGCGGCCGAGTCCGGAGCCGGCGCGGAAGACGGCCTGCGTCTTGTTGTTGCGTACCACCAGCAGCCGGGAGTTCTGCGGGTCGGCGGAGTTCCGTACGAACTTCAAGGTGGTGACGGCGGCGGCAGCAGCGGCCGGCCGGCCGCCGGCCGCGGGGGCGGCCTGACCGCTCGGGGCGGTGACGGCGGCAATGCTCATCAGGGCCATGGCACTCAGACCGATGGCGGCTGCACGGACACGCAGGGGAGAGGCTGAGGTAGAGGTAGAGGTTGCGGACATGGGTGACTGCTCCTTCGAGGGGTGGTGGAGCGGCAGGCCCCGGGAGTCCGGGGCGCCGTGGACCAACCATGGGTCCTCGGGGAGGCAGTACGGAACGCCCGGCGGCGATGCGCCGATGGGCGGTCATGCATGCCCTCATGCGCACCCCATGCACCGCTCCGGCCTGCGCTTATGCATGCCGGATGAATACCGGACGCGGTGCGGTCGAGACGTGGGCGGGCAGTGGGCACGGGGCGTGTCCGGAGCGGGAGCAGGACCGCGCACCCGGTGCCGGGCATCTCGGGTTCGAGTCGATTCCGCTCTGCTGTCGGTGGGCGCGGCGCAGTCGTGGGATCTTCGATACGGTCCCGCGAGGGCGGGGCCGGCCCGACGCGGGTGGCGTGGCGGGTGTCCGAGCGGGGTGGGGTGGCTGTGAGGGTTCTGGGTGGCCGCTACGAGTTGGTCGCGTTCATCGGCCGGGGAGGAATGGGGGAGGTCTGGGAGGGGCACGATCGTGTGATCGAGCGCCGCGTCGCGGTCAAGCTGCTGCCGCACGACCGGCGGGACACCTCCGGCGCGGAGCTGTTCTTCCGCGAGGCGCGGACCGCGGGCGGTCTGAGCCATGCGGGCGTGGTGACGATCTTCGACCTGGGGCAGGATCCCGACGACGGCACCCTCTATCTGGTGATGGAGTTCCTCGCCGGACGAGACCTGGACACAGTGCTCCGCGAGGACGGTCTGCCCGAGGTGGCCACCGCCGTGGACTGGGTGGCCCAGACCGCCGAGGCGTTACAGGCCGCGCATTCCGCCGGGGTGGTGCACCGGGACCTGAAACCGGCGAACCTCATGCTCACCCGGGGCGGCCGGGTGAAGGTCCTCGACTTCGGGATCGCCCGGTACATAGCGTCCACCCACAAGTCGAGCAAGGTCATCGGCACGCTGGCCTACATGCCCCCCGAGCGTTTCGGGGACCACCCGGCGGACGCCCGCTCGGACCTGTACTCGCTGGGCTGCGTGCTCCATGAGCTGCTCACCGGTAAGGCTCCTTTCCAGGCCACCGACCCGGTCGCGCTGATGGCCGCACACCTGAACAGCGTCCCCGAACCACCGGGCCGGACGCGGCCCGGCGTTCCCGCCGCACTCGACGACCTCGTCATGGCCCTGCTGGCCAAGAACCCCGACGACCGTCCCGCGGCAGCGGCCGAGGTCCACGAACGCCTTCGCGAACGCCCCGCCGAGACCTTGGCCCCGCCTCCACCTCTGACCCCGGCACCCACTGTCCCGACCCCACCGATCGCGGCCCCCGTGACCGCGCCCCGTTCGCCCGACACGGACGCGAACACCGGCACCACGGCCCTGGCCACGGTCACCGCCACAGCACCCGATGCCGTGCCACCCCCCGAGCCCGGTCCGGACCCGTCCACAGGCGCACCGGCGCCGACGCGGGCCCTCAGCCGTCGCACGGCGCTGCGGCTCGGCATCGGCGCCGCCGCCGGTGCCGGAATCGCAGCCGCCTTCACCCTGTTCGACCAGAACGCCTCCGACCACGAAGCCCCCGACGCCACCTCCTTGCTCCGGTGGCGATACACCACAGGCGACGCGGTCAAGTCGTCCCCGACGGTGGCCCACGGGGTCGTGTACCTCGGCAGCGACGACAAGAACGTGTACGCGCTGGACGCGGCCACCGGGAAGAAGAAGTGGGCCTACGCCACCGGCCGCAAGGTCGAAGCAGCGCCGACGGTGGCGGGCGGAGTCGTGTACGCCGGCAGCCTCGACAACACCGTGTACGCGCTGGACGCGGCCACCGGCAAGAAGAAATGGGCCTACGCCGCCGGTCACGCGGTCCGCTCGGCGCCGACGGTGGCAGGCAGGGTCGTGTACGTCGGCAGCGACAGCGGCGTCCTCGCCCTGGACGCGGCGACCGGGGACCAGAAGTGGCGCTTCGACACCCTCGGCGGCAGTCTCTTCTCGTCCCCGGCGGTGGCCGGCGGGGACGTGTACGTCGGCAACATCCACTCCGTGTATGCCCTGGACGCGGCCACCGGGGCCAGGAAATGGATCTTCGGAACCGGAGCCGAGGGCACCTATTCGGCGCCGACGGTGGTGAACGGAGTCGTGTATGTCAGCAGCGTCCACTCCGTGTACGCCCTGGACGCCGCCACCGGCCGACAGAAATGGGTCCACGGCATCGAGTCCAATCAGTTCAGCGGCTGCTCGGCACCGGCGGTCATCGACGGAGCCGTGTACGTCGGCAACCACGACAGCGCGGGCGCCAGCTGGCAGGGCAGGGTATTCGCCCTGGACGCGGCCACCGGCAGGAAGAAATGGCAGTTCGACGCCGGCGACTCGGTCAACTCGGCGCCGACGGTGGCCGCCGGGGTCGTGTACGTCGGCAGCGACGACAGGAACGTGTATGCCCTGGACGCGGCCACCGGGAAGAGGAAATGGGCGTACGCCACCGGCGACATGGTCAAGTCGTCCCCGACGGTGGCCGCTGGAGTCGTGTACGTCGGCAGCGACGACAGGAACGTGTATGCCCTGAGAGCCACCGCCACCGCCAAGCACGGCAGGGCGCAGCCGCGTTCGGACTGATCATCGCTGCTACGGTTCGTACCCATGCCCACCATGACACTGCAGATTCCGACCAAGGACGGCCAGGCCGACGCGTTCGCCGCCTACCCCGACGGTGGCGGGCAGCACCCCGGAGTGCTGCTGTACATGGACATCTTCGGAGTGCGTCCGGTGCTTGAGGAGATGGCCCGCGAACTGGCCGGCCACGGGTACTACGTGCTTGTCCCCAACGTCTTCTACCGGAACGGCACGGCACCGGTGGTCGAACTTCCCGAGCACATCGGAGCGGAGGCCCGGCCCACGGTGTTCAGCCGACTGAAGCCCCTGCTGGAGGAGCACACCCCCGAACGCGTCCTGCGTGACGCCGACGCCTACCTCGGGTTCCTCGCCGACCGGCCCGAGGTCGGCGCCGGACCGGTCGCCGCGATCGGCTACTGCATGGGTGCCGCCCTGGCGATGCGCACCGCGGCGGCCCACCCCGACCGGGTGGCCGCCGCCGCCGGATTCCACCCCAGCGCCCTGGTCACCGATGCGCCGGACAGCCCTCACCGCCTCGCCCCCGGGCTCAAGGCCGAGGTCCACCTCGGCCTCGCCGAGGGCGACATGACGCCCGAGGCCATCAGCGAGTTCGAACAGGCCCTGGACGCCGCAGGCGTCGCCCACACCTGCGAGATCTACCCCGGCACCCTCCACGGCTTCACCATGGCCGACACCGCCGCCTTCGACCCCGCCGCACTGCAACGCCACTGGGACCGCCTGCTCCCCCTCCTCGACCGCACCCTGGCCAAGGGCTGAGGCTCCGGCCCGGGGGCGAGCGGCGCGGCCGGGCCGGAGCGGGAATTGCGAGGTGCGGTTCGCGGAGCCGCGCCTAAGGGCTGTCCCGTAATCCCTGGTGGATCAGCGTGCGGCGTCAGACGCGGTGCATCGCAAGGCGGAGGGACGCCCGAATACTGGGTGTATTCGGGCGTTCCGACAACGCGGCGAGGTGCAGTGGCTGACGCCGCACGCCCGCCAGGGATTACGGGACAGCCCTTAGCATGATCGTTATGGACATCTCCATTCACACGAGCTTTCTTCCGCACGACAACCCGGAAGAGTCCCTGGTCTTCTACCGCGACGTCCTCGGCTTCGAGGTACGCGGCGATGTCGGCCAGGGCAAGATGCGCTGGATCACGGTCGGTCCCGCCGGCCAGCCCAGCACCTCCATCCTGCTGGCACCGCCCGCAGCCGACCCGGGAGTCACCGAGGACGAGCGCCGCACCATCGCCGAGATGATGGCCAAGGGCACATACGGCTGGATCCTGCTGGCCACCAGCGACCTCGACGGCACCTTCGAGCAGTTGCGGGCCGCCGACGCCGAGGTCGTCCAGGAACCGACCGAGCAGCCGTACGGCATCCGCGACTGCGCCTTCCGCGATCCCGCGGGCAACCTGGTGCGCATCCAGGAAGTGCGCTGAGCCGTCCGGCGGCGGCCCGGACCGAACCGATCAGGAATCGAGAAGCACCGGTCGCCGGGCCGTAACTAGCGTGAGGGACATGGCAACCATCGAAACCGTGACCCTTGAAGTGGCCGACCCCGCGGCCGCCGACCGCTTCCACGCCACCGCCTTCGGCCTGGACACCACGATCCGCCTGCGCGCCTCGGAGGCCCCCACCACCGGCTTCCGAGGATTCACGCTCGCACTCACGGTGTCCCAGCCGGCCGACGTGAACGGCTTCATCGGCGCCGCACTCGACGCGGGCGCCACGTCGCTGAAGCCTGCCGCGAAGTCCCTCTGGGGCTACGGCGGAGTCGTACAGGCCCCGGACGGGACGATCTGGAAGATCGCGACCTCGGCGAAGAAGGACACCGGCCCCGCCACCCGGAAGATCGACGAGATCGTGCTCCTGCTGGGAGTCGCGGACGTGATCGCGAGCAAGCGGTTCTACGTCGGCCGGGGCCTCGCCGTGGCGAAGAGCTTCAGCCGTGTCTACGTCGAGTTCGCGGCCGGGGAGAGTCCCGTCACCGGCGAGAGTCCCGTAAAGCTGGCGCTGTACCGGCGCCGCGCCCTGGCCAAGGACCTCGGCGTCTCTCCCGAGGGCACCGGAACGCACGGGCTCCTGATCGGCGGCGACGCCGGCCCGTTCACCGACCCGGACGGGTTCGCATGGGAGGCCGCCTCGCTGGCCGGTTCGTCCGGTCACCACCGAGCGTGACTTCGCGTGCCGGGACCTGCCCGCCGCGCCCCTCGCGTGGAAGGATGAGCCCCCATGCGGTCGCGACTCCCGTTCGGGGACGGATTACGGGCAGAGCTGGGCGCTCCCGGGCGCTCCCGGCGTCTGGAAAGCAGCCCGCGCTCACGTGTGTGGCGCGTGAAGCTGGCCGGGGGACCGGTGGTGGTGAAACAGATCGTCGGCGGTACCGACGCCGAGGAGCGGTACGCCCGCGAGCTGACCGCATTGCGGCTCGCCGCCCGGTCCGACGAACCCCTGGTGCCCGCCCTGCTGGGCACCGATCCGGGCGAGCGGGTGATGGTCCTGGAGCAGCTGGACCACCGGCGCCCGTCCGGCGACTGGATCGTCGGCTACGCCTCGGCGCTGGCGCGGCTGCATGCCGTCGCCCGCCCCGAGGACGCCGGATCACTTCCCCGCTGGCAGGGTCCGGACGGAGCCGACGTCGAGTCCTTCCTCGGGCTGGCCGAGGCGCTCGGGGTCCCCGTCGCGACTGTCGCGCCCGGTGTGTCCGGCGAGCTCGACGAGCTCGTGCACCGGCTCGGCCGGGCCCCGGGGCATGCCCTTCTGCATGGGGATCCGTGCCCCGGCAACGATCTGCACACCGCCGACGGGGTCAGGTTCATCGACCTGGAACAGGCCTCGTTGGGCAGCGGACTGATGGAGCTCGCCTACCTGCGCATCGGCTTTCCGACATGCTGGTGCGTCACCGAGGCCCCCGTCCCGCTGCTGGACCGGGCCGAGACCGCCTACCGCACGGCATGGCACACCGCGACCGGCACGGAACTCCACGACGACGGCCTCGCCGACGCGTGCGCGGGCTGGCTGCTGCGGGGCGACGCACTGGTCGAGAGGGCCCACCGGGGAACAACCGACCACCTGGCCCGGATTCCGGACCGGAACTGGAAGTGGGGCAACGTGACCGCCCGGCAGCGCCTCGTCCACCGGCTCGGAGTCGTCGGCCGGCTGACCGCCGACCGCGCCGACCTGTCCGGCATGAGCAGGCTCAGCACTGACATGCGGCGCCGCATGCTCGCCCGCTGGCCCAGGCTCCGGCCGGTCCCGTCGAAGCGCCGGTAGACGACTTCTGCCGATGTGGCCTACACAGCCGTCATCGGCAGCCGGGGCGCTGTGAGCGTCAGGAGCATACTGAGTATGCTCGCGAAATGAAGATCATGGTGTCGGGCCTCGTGAGCCTTGTGGCAGGGGCCGGGTTCGGTGCGGCCGTCTCGCTCGCCAACGCGCTCTCCTCGCCGTACACAACACTCGGCGCCCCACTGACGGGCACTGTCTGGGGCAGTGCTGCCAAGGTGCTCAGCGTCCTGGTGGGGCTCGGCTGGGCGTGGGCCGCGCTGGCCGTGGTAATGGGGTGGCAGGCGAGGACATGGACGCGAGGTGCCGTGGCCGGGGCGGTTGCGCTGGTCGCGGCCACGGCGGCGTACTACCCGATGGACGCGGCGATACGGGATGAACCACTCGCCCTGTACTGGCCGGAGATGCTCATGTGGTGGACGGCGAGCGTGCTGTTCGGCTCCGTCCTGGGCGTGGTGGGCGCTGCCATCGAGCGCCCCGGCGTGACCGGTCTGCTCGCCGGGCTGACGGTGCCCGTGGGCGGCGCCGCGCAGATGATCATGCTCCCGCCCCGGCCGGGCCTCGCCTTCGCGCGGGAAACCGTTCTGGCCGAGGTCCTCATCTGGACGGCCCTGGTGATCGGCGCCGGCTGGGCCGTCCACCGCTTCCGGGCCGCCAGGAGCACGAGGGCCGACGGGCGGCCCGTCGGACGCGCGGGCGCGCCGGACCGGGCCAATGCGCCTGGGGCGGTTCAGCGCCGGTGGTGACCGGCTTGGGCCTCGGCGGTGGGCTTCAGGTCGCCCGGGCCACCCTTCGAGGCCCTCGCGGAGGATCTCGGTCGCGGTGGGGACGTCCGCCTCGACCTGTTTTCCGGCGCGGGTCTCTTCGGTGCGTACGAGGACGCCGCCATCGGCTTTGGTGAACTGCCATACGTGGACGCCGTCGATACGTAGTCCCTCACTGGTCGCGGGGCCGGTCCAGCGGATGCAGGAGTCGCGTTTGAGCTGCTCGACGGTCGAGGTAGCCCCGGCACAGGACGACACGGGCAGGGACCCGGACGGCTGTCCGGGCCCCTGCCGTACGCGGAACGTCGCTCAGTCGCCGGTGTTGGTGGCCCAGACGGGCCGGTTCGCGCTGTCGTAGACGACGACGTTGCCGTCGTCCTGGACTGCGAGGTACCGGCCCTTGTGCCAGGTGCCGGCGGCCCAGAGCGGATCGCCGGACCGGTTGTAGACGACGAGGTTGCCGTCCTCCTGCATGACCAGGCGGTCGGCGTTGGGGTAGACGCCGGGGGCCTGCCAGACGGGGCGGCCGTCCTTGTAGACGACGACGTTGCCGTCGCTCTGGACACGCAGGATGGTACGGCCGTTGCCGGAGGTCCAGGCCTGGTTCCTGAAGAGGGTGGCGGGCGGGTAGAAGTGGGCGTCGCTCCGCACCGCGTGGGTCTGCGTGCTCCGGACGGCATGGCCGGTTCCCGCGGCATCAGCGGCGGGAACGGCGGCCAGGACGGGCAGGGCTGCGAGGGCGAGCGCGGGAAGTCCGCGCCGCACGAGGTTCTTGATCACAACCCCGGTTTTAGGCAGTCCGCAGGGGCCCGCGCCAGCCCTGCGGCCAGGAACCCACCCGGACGGCCCAGCGACTTCATTGCTGAAACGACACTGCTTATGCCGGACACGCGGCGCCCGTACTTGTCGAGCCGGGACAATGGATCCCATGAACGCATCGCCCACGCTGTCCGCCACTGAGATCACCACGGATCGCCTCCGGCTGCGAAAGGCGCACGACGCCGACATCGACGGCCTCATCGAGCTCCAGACCGATCCACAGCTCCGTGCGCACCTCGGTGGCCCGCGGCCCCGTGGCGTCGTCGAGCAGTACTTCGACGCGCACGGCATCGGTGCCATCGCGGGCAGGCCCGGTACCTACGTCATCGCCGACAAGGAAACCGACCGGTTCATCGGGACACTCGCGCTGGACCGCCGCTCCGCCGACCTTCCCGGACACGTCACCGAGGAAGGCGGGGAGCTGGAGCTGAGCTATCTGCTCCGGCGCGGAAGCTGGGGCGCGGGGCTGGCATTCGAGGCCGCCACGGCCGTGTTGCGCGCCGCCGCCGGTGAACTGCCCGACCAGCCGGTCCTGGTGGTGACCCAGACGGCCAACGAGCGTTCCCTCAGGCTCGCCACCCGTCTCGGCTTCCAGCACAAGGCAACCTTCGAGGCGCATGACGCGGAGCAGACCCTCGCCGCGGTCGACCTGCACTTGTTCAAGGCCCGGTCTCCGCTTTCCGGCCCACGCTGAAGCAGGAGCGGGAGCAGGGTCGTCAGTACGACACGGGTCCGCGGATGATCGGGCAGGGCATGCAGTGGCCACCGCCCCGGCCGCGGCCCGGTTCGGAGAGAGCAGGAGCCGGGCGCGGGCGAGGACGCGCACGCCGACGGCGGTGGGCGCGACGGTGCGGCTGGTGCGGTGCAGCAGCCGCACCCCGACGACCTTCTCCAGGGCGAGCAGGTTGCGGGAGACAGCGGCCTGGGAGATTCGGAGTGCTACGCCCGTTCCACGCGCGCCGATTGAGCAGGGGGCGCTGCCAGGACCTCCGTAAGGAACCCCTGGAGTACCTGCCGCAGGACGTCGGGCTGCTCCAGATGGACATCGTGTCCCGTCCCCGGGATGCTCACGGCGACCGTATGCGGCCGTTTCCGGAACATGCCGTCGGCCTCCTGAGGCGTGATGATTCCGGACTGGCCGAGGACGGTCAGGGTCGGACATGTGACGCCTGCCCATTCGTCCCAGTAGGAACGCCGGGCGTTCTCGGCCAGGGAGCCGACCATCACATCGCGGTCGAAGCGCTGCCACCATCCACCGTCGCGTTCTTCGAGCCCGGACGCCCAGCCCTCGCCGACCGGTCCGCCGCCGAGGAACCGTACGGCTGCCTGCCTCGTGGGAAAGGGCGTGGGCCAGGTGTCGAGCCATCTGCCGATCCCGGCGGGAACCTCCGGCCCCGCCCCGCCCGGCCCGGCCTCGACGAGTACGAGCGCGCGGATCAGGCCGGGGTGCGCGGCAGCGGTGAGCATGGCGGTGTGACCACCGAGCGACTGACCCATCAGAACCGGCTGCTGGAGGGCCAGTTGATCGATGACCGCGACGGCATCCGCTACGTAGGCCGCGCGGGAAACGTCGCTCGGACGGCGTTCGCTGGCGCCGTGGCCTCGCTGGTCGACGGCGATGACCCGGTACCGAGGACTCAGGCCGCGGGCCACGACGTCCCATTCGCCCGCGTGGCCGGCCAGACCGTGCAGAAGGACGAGAGGGTGTCCGGTTCCGCCCCAGTCGCGGCAGGAGATGCGGACACCCTCGCGTACGACGGTGCGCTCGGACCAGTTCATGTGGCTTCCTCCGGTTCGCGGACGGTCGGGCCGGGCACTCCGTCGGATCAGCGGTGGGCGGCGAGGAAGGCGCGGACGCCGGCGGCGGCGTAGTGGTCGAGGTCCGCCTCGGTGTGCTGGGCACTGCCGTGGAACATGGCCTTGTTCACGGGGACCCACAGCAACAGACCGGCGAAGTGATGGGCCGCCAGCATCGTGTCGTCGGTCCGGAGCAGACCCTCGTCGGCGAGATGCCGGAAGGTTTCCGACAGGGTGACCAGAACCCTTTCGAAGCCCTGCTCGTACCAGGCGGCACCCAGCTCGGGGAAGGTATCGGCGTTGGCGATGATCAGACGTCGCAGCTGAAGGACCTGGGGCCGGGTGAGGGCGGCCAGGAACTGGCGGGCGAGCCGGGTCAGGTTCTCTTCCAGGGCATCGGCGTCCGCGGGGACGGCGGCCACCAGGTCGATCATGCCGTCGATGCGATCGGTGGTGGCCAGGACGATCTCGGAGAAAAGCTTCTCCTTGTCCGCGAAGTGCTTGTAGACCGTCTGCTTGGACACCGCGGCCAGTTTCGCGATGTCGTCCATGCTCGTTCCCGAGTAGCCCTTGCCCAGAAACACCGTGGTCGCGGCCTCCAGGATCGCCTGGTGCTTGCGTGCTGAACGGTTGTCCATCGCCAACAACTCCCTTCCTGCCTCGGTTCGCCCCCACCGAAGAGTACTGGACTGTTCAGTACTCATGTCGGTACTGTACCGTCTAGTTCCGAAGCGCCGGGGATTCCTTCCTGGTGCGTGTGCACTGCGTATGAATGGGATTGGGGATCTCGCATGGACAAGGTGTTCTCGTCCGACGGCACGGCCATCGCCTATGAGCAGCAGGGCTCGGGCCCCGCGGTGGTGCTCGTCGGCGGTGCCTTCATGACCCGTGGCGACTCCGCCGCACTCGCCGGCCTGCTGGCCGAGCGGTTCACCGTGATCACGTACGACCGCCGGGGCCGCGGCGACAGCGGGGACAACGCGGCGTACGACGTGCAGCGCGAGGTCGAGGACCTGGACGCGCTGATCGAGCGCGTGGGCGGCGAGGCGATGGTCTTCGGCTTGTCCTCCGGCGCTGTTCTGGCGCTGGAGGCCGTGGCCCGGGGCACCGCCGTCTCCCGCCTGGCCCTGTACGAACCGCCGTTCATCGTCGACACCACCCGTCCTCCGCTGCCCGCCGACTACGTGGACCACCTGAAGGCGCTCGTGGCCCGGGAGGCATTCGGCGATGCTGTCGCCTACTTCATGACCGCGGCCGTCGGCATGCCCGCCGAGGCCGTCGCAGGGATGCGGCAAGCCCCCTTCTGGGCCGGGATGGAGGCCACCGCCCGTACCCTGCCGTACGACGGTCAGGTCATGGGCGACACCATGTCAGGCCGCCCGCTGCCCGCCGACCGCTGGCAGTCCGTGAAGGTCCCCGTCCTCGTCGGCAGCGGCGATGCCGACGAGCACATGCTGAAGGGGGCGCGGGAACTCGCCGCACTGGCGGACAACTTCACCCTGCACACCTTTGCCGGCCAGGACCACAACATCGACCCGAATTCCCTCGCTCCTGTCCTGGAGGGTTTCTTCGCCGCCGGGCAGAAGGCCTGAGCAAGGCCCCGCCGGCCCGGCGGGTGACCGTACGGCTTTTACGACCACCACGTACGCACACAGGACAGACAACGACATGACCGCCCCGGTGAACGGCCCCGCCAGCTACTTCCCCTCGATCGAGAAGAAGTACGGCCGCCCGGTCGAGGATTGGAAGAACCTCATCCGCACATCGCCGCTGACCAAGCACATGGAGCTCGTCGCTGGCTCAAGACCGAGCACGGCCTGGGCCACGGCCATGCCAACGCCCTCGTCGCACACACCCTGGCCGAGGCGAAGTCCGGCGCTGAGTGACGGTCCGTGCACACTGCCGGTCGCGCGGTCGAGTCCGGGAGTCGTTGTGCGGGTATGGATCTCTTATGAAATGGACGTCACCGCACCCCGGTTCGCGTTCACGCGGACGGTGGCGGACGGTGGCGAACCGTACGTAAAGGTCCGCGACGTCCCGTACACCCCGGGCTGAAGGGAAACGAATGGCTGGTCCTCTGTCCGCCTCCGCTGTGCTCAAGGCGTTGCGCGCCGAGGGCGTGCGCGTGGTCGAGGTAGGCAACTGGCCTACCCACAACCGCAATTCGAAGGGCCCATGGGGCCCGGTCAACGGCAGCATCGTGCACCACACCGTTACCAAGGGCACCGCGGCGACGGTCCGGATGGTCCGCGACGGCTACGCGGACCTGCCCGGCCCGCTGTGCCACGGGATGATCGCGAAGGACGGCCGGGTGCACATGGTCGGCTGGGGCCGCGCGAATCATGCCGGTGGCGGCGACCCCAAGGTGCTGGAGCAGGTCATAGCGGAGTCGTACGGCACCCGGCCGACTCCGCCGACCCGCGGCAACAGCAACGGGGTCGACGGCAACGCGCGGTTCTACGGGTGGGAGTGCGAGAACCTCGGCGACGGCAAGGACCCCTGGCCCAAGGCCCAGTACGACGCGATCGTCCGCGTCCAGGCCGCCCTGTGCCGGGCGCACAAATGGTCGGCGAAGTCCGTGATAGGCCACCTGGAATGGTCGAACGACAAGGTCGACCCCCGCGGCTTCACCATGCCCGAGCTCCGCGCCGATGTCTCCGAGCGGCTCAAGCACCCCGCGAGCTGGAACCCCGGCTCGGATCAGGAGGAGGACCCCATGGCAGGCATCACCAAGCGCGACATCTTCGACGCCGTGTGGAAGACCGACGCGATCGGCGGCCCGGCGGACGCGGCGGACCACTCGACGAATCCGACGTGGCAGCCGCAGTCCATCCTGAAGGACATGCAGGCCCGCATCCGGTCCATGGACAGGCGGATGGCCGCCCAGACCGCCGCGATCACCGCGCTCGCCGGTCAGGTCGGCACGGGCGCCGACACACGGACCGTCGTCGCCGCGGTCGAGGCCGCGATCGAACGGGCCGTCATCGAAACCGACACCGACACCGAAACCGGGGACGCCTAGGGTCTTTCGTTTGGATCAGGCCGAACCCCGCGAGCCCGGCATGATCCAAACGAGAGGCTTAAGGGCTTGCAGGGAATCAAGGTGTTGCTTCCCTGCAAGCCCTTAGGCTCCCGCCGGTCGGTTTCCCGTCGCGGCGCCGGGCGGGGCGCTCACGGGCAGCAGCTGGGGACGCTTCGCGGTGCGACCGGCGCCGGAGGACCGGCCGCGAAGGCGGCGTCCGAGCCAGGGGCCGAGGAACGCGGCCGCCCAGCGCAGTTCGGCAGCTGCGGCCTGACGGCCCGTGAGGACTCTCCGCGGCGGGAGGGGGAGAGCCCAGGCGTCGTCGCTGCCGGGCAGCTGGATCGCCTCGGCGATGGCTGAGGCGATCCGCTCGTGGCCCAGGGGACTGGCGTGGAGCCGGTCCGCGCTCCACAGCCGGGGATCGGTGGCGACGGCCGCCCGGCCGGTTTCGGCAACCGCGACCCCGTGCCGGGCGGCCGCGGCACGGATGCGGGTGTTGAGGTCGAACACGCGTGACCTGATCGGCCGGGCGAGCGGCACGATCTTCCCCACGTCGGGGAAGGTGAGCGTCACCACATGGGCTCCGGCTGCGGTGAGCGCGGCGAACATCTCCTCCATGTGCCCGGCCACCGCCGCGGCGTCGAACCGTGGCCGGAGCAGATCGTTGACCCCGGAGACAACGGTGGCCAGGTCGGGGCGCAGAGCCAGGGCGGGCTCCAGCTGTTCGGCGCGGACCTGATCGGCGACACGGCCGCGTACGGCAAGGTTGGCGTACCGAAGGCCCGGGGCGACGGCCGCGAGGTGCTCGGCGAGCCGGTCGGCGAAGCCCCGCAGTCCGACGATGTCGTCACCGTCGCCGAGCCCTTCGGTCTGGCTGTCGCCCAGGGCGACGTAGCGCAGGTACTCACCGTTCGGCATGCGCCGACTGCCTTTCCTGGAGGACGGCCGCGATCCGCCGGCACCAGTCACGGTGCTCCTGCTCGAAGGCCAGCCCGCGCAGACAGGTCAGATACGGCCCGATCCGCTCGCCCCGGAGGAGGAACTCCGCCTCGTCCGCGTCGCCGCGCAACTGCCGCAGGACCTTGCCGAGAAGCTCGATCTTGGCCTCGGCCGCGGAGGCCCGCTCCTGGAGCTGCTCGATCACCGAATCCGTGCCGATGCGGTCGGCGACCTGGACCTTGACGAGCAGATCGTCGCGGATGAACGAGGGCTTCGACACGGCTGCGGCGAACTTCTCCAGCTCGGCGCGACCGGCGTCGGTGACCTGGAACAGACGTTTGTTGGGCCGGGTCTCCTGGACCACCTGCCGCCCCGCGACCAGTCCTTCCTTCTCCAGCTTGGCCAGCTCCACGTACAGCTGCTGCGGCAGGGCGTGCCAGAAGTTCGCGACGCCGATGTCGAACGCCTTCGCCAGCTGGTACCCGCTGTACTCACCGTCCAGCAGCGCCGCCAGCACGGCATGTCGCAAGGCCATCGAAGCGCCCCTTCCTTTTCCTCGTCCGCCGCTGCATCATACTCAAGAAAATGATTAGTCATATTCTTGAGTATTTCTGAGCATCAGGAGGAGCCATGGAGGCTGCGAAGACCACCGAACGTTTCCGTGCGGCGGTGGAGAAGAGGGAACTGGCCGCGCTGAGCGACCTGTTCACCGAGGACATCCGCCTCTACAGCCCCGTGAAGTTCACCCCCTTCGAGGGCCGGCGCATGGTGCTGGGGCTCTTCGGCGTACTGCTGCGCACCTTCGAGGACTTCCGCTACGTCGGACACTTCGAGGGCTCGGCCGAGACGAGTGCCGACGGCGAAGAGGCCCCGTCGACGGTCCTGGTCTTCCGGGCCACCGTGAACGGCAAGCAGATCCACGGCATCGACCTGCTCCAGTTCGACGCGGCGGGCCGGATCAAGGAGTTCACCGTGATGGTCCGCCCCCAGTCCGCCGTGCACGCCCTGGGGCAGGCGGTACTCGACGGGCTGGTCTCCGACGGCCTCGCCCCCGCGGCCGAGGACAGGCCGTAGGGGCTGCCCGGCGCCGAACCCGGATGCGCGCGGACGGTCGATGCTGGACACTTCCTGCATGCCGCTTGTCGAAGCTTTGCCCGGAGTGTCCATCGAGTACGAGACCTTCGGCGACCCCGCTGATCCGGCCGTGCTGCTCGTTACGGGTTTCAGCGCCCAGATGATCGCTTGGCACGAGGACTTCTGCCGCGCGCTCGCCGAACGTGGACGCTACGTGATCCGGTACGACAACCGAGACTGCGGCTTGTCCACCACATTCGACGAACATCCCGTCGACATGGGCCGGTTCATCGAAGCCGTGAGCTCGGGAGACATCTCGTCCGCCCGAGCGATGGCGCCCTACACGCTGCAGGACATGGCCGACGACGGCCTCGGCCTGCTCACCGCGCTCGGCATCGAGCGGGCCCACGTGATCGGGTCCTCGATGGGCGGCATGATCGCCCAGACGATGGCCGTCAGCCGGCCGGAGCGACTGCTGACCCTGACGTCGATGATGTCCTCGACCGGCGAGCCCGACTACGGACGGTCCAGCCCCGAGGCCCAGGCGGTGGTCTCCAGCCCGAAACCATCGGATCGCGAGGGGTACATCGCGGCGGCGGAGAAGGACCTGGTGTGGGCCTCCAAGCGGTACGGCACCCCGGCGCCCCTGCGTGAGCTGGCTGCCCGGAGCTACGACCGCGCCCACTACCCGACCGGAGCCGGGCGGCAACTCGCGGCCATGATCCTCAGCGGCCCACGCACCGACGCGCTGCGCGAGCTCCGAGTGCCGACCCTGGTGATCCACGGTCTGGACGACACGCTGATCGACCCCAGCGGGGGCAGGCGCACCGCCGAGCTGGTGCCTGGCGCGAAGCTCCTGCTGCTCGCCGACATGGGGCACGACCGGCCTCGCGAACTCTGGCCCGAGATCATCGACGCCCTGGAGACCCACACCCGTTGAGCGGACGTGCTCAGACCGTGAACCAGCGCTCGACCGCCGCCCGCAGCGCGGCCAGTTCGGCCGGGTCCGGGACGGGTGAGCCGCTGGCCCAGGCCACGTATCCGTCGGGGCGGATCAGCAGGGCGGACAGACCGGCCGGGCCGCCACCCCGTGCGACGACGGGATCGACGGCGTTCTGGTCCTTCGCCAGTACGGCCACCGCCGACCGGTCCTCGGTCAGGTCGATCAGCAACGGCCGGGCGCTCCGGGCGAGTTCGGCGAGCCGGACCTTCTCCGTCCCGGTGATCAGCTCCAGCTCCGGTGCGAAGTGGCCGACCGCGGGGTGGGGATCGGCGATGCCCATCTCGTAGCGCACATCGGTGCCCGCGGTGAGGTCGGCAAGGCGCTGGACGACCTCCTTGCCGGTGAGCAGCTCGGTGAAGAGTTCGCGCAGGGCCGTGGTGTCGCTCCCCGGGGCGGTGAGCGCGGACTGCGCCTCGGAGTTGAGCACCATGCGGCGGGCGGCCAGGCGGCGCTCGGTGTCGTAGCTGTCGAGCAGGCCGGGCGGAGCGGTGTCGCGCAGCGCGGCGGCAAGCTTCCAGCCGAGGTTGGCGGCGTCCCGCAGGCCCAGGTTCAGCCCGGGGCCGCCGCCGGAGGCGTACACGTGGGCGGCGTCGCCGACGAGGAAGACCCGGCGGTCGCGGAACCGGTCGGCGACCCGGGTGTTGCCGCCGGCCAGCCGCCGCAGCACATGGGGGCCCGTGCCGTCCGGCGGGCCGAGCGGCAGGCCGACGCCGAGGACCCGGCGGACACTCGCCTCCATCTCGGCCAGGGTCATCGGCTCGTCCGTCGCGGGCTGGTCCCACTCGGTGGTGCTGACCAGCGGCGGCTGCCCGGGGAACGGCGCGTAGGAGAAGCCGCCCCGGTCGGTGCGGTGGGGCAGGAAGGGCAGGACCGGCCCGTGGCCGGGAACGGTCAGGGCGCCGTTGCCCGGATCGACCCAGTCGGCCGGGACGACGGCGTGGGCGGTGCGGTTGGTCCGGCGGTCGTGGCTGACGCCGGGGAACCCGATCCCGGAGAGCTTGCGGATCACGCTGTGCGCGCCGTCCGCGCCGACCACGTAGCGGGCGCGGAGCTGCCGGTCGCCGTCGGGGCCGGTGACGTCGAGGGTGACGGCGTCCTCGTCCTGGACGACGGCACCGACCCGGTGCCCGCGCCGCAGATCGACGCCGAGCGAGCGGGCGCGCTCCTCCAGGACCTGGACGATGCGGTGCTGCGGGGCGGCCAGGCCGAATACCGGACTGGCGTCCAGCAGGCCGAGATCCAGGCCCATGGCGGCGAACATGAAGTAGGCGGTGTTCGGCTGCGGGGGCTCCGGGCTGCCGCTGAGCGGCTCGTACAGGCCGCGGTGGTCGGCCAGGCGCACCACCTGGCCGAGCAGGCCGTTGGCCTTGGGCTCGGTGCTGGGCTCCGGAAGCTGCTCAAGCACGATCGGGCTGATGCCCGCCAGGCTCAGCTCGCAGGCCAGCATCAGCCCGTTCGGG
Source organism: Streptomyces sp. NPDC102437 (assembly GCF_044765565.1). NCBI lineage: Bacteria > Bacillati > Actinomycetota > Actinomycetes > Kitasatosporales > Streptomycetaceae > Streptomyces > Streptomyces sp. NPDC102437. The sequence continues at coordinate 95,538 of NZ_JBIWKI010000014.1, forward strand.
CCGCCTCCCACGATGATCACGTCGGCTGTCACGGTCGTGCCTCCTCGGTACGGGAAAAGGGAAGGTGAGGGGAAGGGAAGGGGGGAGGTAAGGGGCGGGTTCGGGCATGCGGCGGCTGCCGCTCCTCGTTGCGGAAGTGGAGAGGGCGGCGCCGGGTACGCGGTGGGTGGTTACCGCTCTCCGCCCGGGACCGGCAGGCCGGCGGCGAGCTGCTCGAAGACCTGGGCCAGGACCGCGCCGAGCGGCGCGGGTTCGTCGGCGCGCAGGCTGTGCTCGACGGCCGTCGCGCTGCCGGCCGCCACCACGGACGCGACCAGCTTCGGGTAGACGTCACGTTCGGCGTCGGTGCCGGTGCGCTGTGCGACGGCCTCGGCCAGCGCCTGCTGGGCGGCGGCGTTGGCCTTGACGATCTCACCGGCCAGCGCGGGTTCGCCCAGCATCAGCCGCACGCCCTCGCGCCACCGCTCGCTCTGCGGTGCGTTGGGGGACGCGGGGGTCTCCGACGGTACGAACCGGCCGACGACGGCGTGGAGCAGCGAGTCCCAGAGCGGTTCGCCGGCCGGGCGTGCCAGCAGGTCCTCGGCGACCTGGAGCATCCTATCCAGGTGGCTGGCGGCGATCGCCTCGGCCTTGCCGGCGAAGTAGTTGCGGAAGGTGCGGACGGAGACGTTGGCCTCGGCCGCGATCTGATCGACCGTCACATCGGCCCAGCCGTGCAGCACGCAGAGCCGGATCGCTGTCTGGCTCAGGGCGAGCCGGGTCTCCCGCTTCTTGCGCTCGCGGAGTCCGGGCTGCCCGCTCGTGCGGGCCTCGTCTGCAGGTGTCATGTGAGCAGCGTAGGGCAAATCTTGCCGCCACGGCAAGATTGCAAGAATAGAAAGTTTGCCAATATGGAAATATCTTTCGAGGTGGTCCGCCCGGGGCGGTGATAGTGCCGCCGTGACAGGGCCGGGGGCCGGTGCGGTGGCTGACGTCCCGCTTCCGGCCTCCGGCGCTGCTCGGGCTCAGCGGATGGAGAGGCCGTACTCGCCCGTGCGGGCCTGTTCACGCACTTCCATTCGGACCAACCCTCGCGCTGGTACTGCTGACCGGCGTCGACACACCGGGACTTGCTCGCGTACATGCCGATGCGCGTCCAGTCCGCCGCCCGGGCGGACGGTGCGCGCGGGACGATGACGGCCATTGCCGCGACGCCCGGGGGCAGCAGTGCTCAACGCTTGCGCATTCAGGAATTCCTTCTATAAGCGAGTTGATGAAGCAGTGGGAGGCGGCGCCGACTCGGCCGAAGCCGTGAACGTCGGGGCCCGCGTCGCTGGAGCAGGCATCGGGGCGGCTCCGGCCGACCAGCTGCCATCGCCCTGGACAGTCCGCCGGCGGCTGCCGTCGACGACGGCTGGGACGTGCTCCAGCGCGTGGTGGTGCCGGCCCACGACCCGCTGGTCGATCACGGTCCCCGCATAGGAGCCGCGTAGTCCCTCGCAAGGAATCCGTCGTCCCATGAGGGGCCGTGGGGTTCTCCGCAGTGAGCTCCCCGGAGGCGAAGGAGGGTGAGATGGACAGTCCGGAGAGCTCCGGGATCGCGCTGAGCGTCGAGCGGGGGCAGGCCACCGACGAGGAACTGGCCGCGCTCACCGTGGTGTTGCTCGCGTTGCGGGCCGATCGCGCGGAGCCGCCGCAGCGGCAGTCCGTCGCCGGGTCGCGGTGGTGGCGGCACGCGGACCGGTACGACGCCCCGCTCAGCTGGCAGTGAGGGGGACGCCATGACGACGATTGTCGATCCCTCCGCTTCTGTCGATGCCATGGGCGCCCCGGCCGACGTCCGGGGTCGTGTCGTGGAACTGCACGCCCTGCGTGAGCTGGCCCGCAGCGGGCCGAGCGAGAAGGCGACCGAGGCACAGCACGCCAAGGGCAAGCTGACCGCGCACGAGCGGCTGGCGCTCCTCTTCGACGAGGGCACCTTCTGCGAGGTCGAGCAGTTGCGGCGGCACCGGGCCACCGGCTTCGGGCTGGAGGACAAGAGGCCGTACACCGACGGCGTCATCACCGGCTGGGGGCTCGTGGACGGCCGGACCGTCTTCGCCTTCGCCCACGACTTCCGGATCTTCGGCGGTGCGCTGGGCGAGGCCCACGCCACGAAGATCCACAAGATCATGGACATGGCCATCTCGGCGGGTGCGCCGCTGGTTTCGCTGAACGACGGCGCCGGCGCCCGTATCCAGGAGGGTGTCAGCGCGCTCGCGGGTTACGGCGGGATCTTCCAGCGCAACACCCGGGCCTCGGGTGCGATTCCGCAGATCAGTGTGATGCTCGGCCCGTGCGCGGGCGGTGCGGCGTACAGCCCGGCGCTGACGGACTTCGTGTTCATGGTCCGCGAGACCTCGCAGATGTTCATCACCGGACCGGACGTCGTGAAGGCGGTCACCGGTGAGGAGATCACCCAGAACGGGCTCGGCGGCGCGGACGTGCACGCCGAGACCTCGGGCGTCGCGCACTTCGCGTACGACGACGAGGAGACCTGCATCGCCGAGGTCCGCTACCTGATCGGGATGCTGCCCTCCAACAACCGGCAGGACCCGCCGGTCCAGCCCACCCGCGACCCCGCCGACCGGCGCAACGACGGTCTCCTCGATCTCGTGCCCCTCGACGGCAACCGGCCGTACGACATGCGCCAGGTCATCGAGGAGCTCGTCGACGACGGTGACTACCTGGAGGTCCACGAGCGCTGGGCCCGCAACATCATCTGCGCCATGGCGCGGCTCGACGGACAGGTCGTCGGCATCGTCGCCAACCAGCCCCAGTCGCTGGCCGGGGTGCTGGACATCGGGGCGTCCGAGAAGGCCGCACGCTTCGTGCAGATGTGCGACGCCTTCAACATCCCCATCATCACTCTGCTGGACGTACCCGGCTTTCTGCCCGGCGTCGACCAGGAGCACGGCGGGATCATCCGGCACGGTGCCAAGCTGCTGTACGCGTACTGCAACGCGACCGTGCCCCGGATCTCGCTCATTCTGCGCAAGGCATACGGCGGTGCGTACATCGTGATGGACAGCCAGTCCATCGGTGCGGACCTGACGTACGCCTGGCCGACCAACGAGATCGCGGTGATGGGCGCCGAAGGTGCCGCCAACGTCATCTTCCGCCGGCAGATCGCCGCCGCCGAGGACCCGGAGGCGATGCGCGCCCGCATGGTCGAGGAGTACAAGGCCGAGCTCATGCACCCGTACTACGCCGCCGAGCGCGGGCTCGTGGACAACGTCATCGACCCGGCCGAAACCCGGGAGGTGCTCGTCAAGTCCCTGGCGATGCTCCGCAACAAGCACGCCGACCTGCCGTCCCGTAAGCACGGGAACCCGCCGCAGTAGACGCAAGCGCCGGAACGTGCGGGAGACGGGATCCCGCCGAGCCCTGGCGACCCCGGTCCGGCCCCGGTTCCGGCCCTGGTCCCGCCGGTGGTCCCACCCGTGGCGGGTCCGATCGTCGCCGATCGGACCCGTACGGATGTGACCGCATATGACAGGTAACCGGTCCCCGGCGGTATGTCCGCGCCCGGCACCGGAAATCGGTCATCGAGAGTTCGTCCCCGATCACCCGTTTCGAACTCCTGGACGGGTAATGTGATCCCGGAATTCCTCGGGGTGGGGGAAACGGGAGGCCCGGTGGGGGAACGGTTCTTATTCAAAATCCTTGGCCCACTCATGGTGACGTCGGGCGAGCGAAAGGTGGTCATCGGCGGGGCACGTCAACGGACCACACTCGCTCTGCTGTTGCTCAATCCCGGTCGAACCGTGCCGGTGGACACTCTGGTGCACGAAGTGTGGAACGGGAACCCGCCCGCCACCGCCCGTACCCAGATCGCCATCGTCATCGCCGCGCTCCGCAAGACGTTCAAGGCGCAGGGCGCGGCCGACGACACCATCGTGACCACGCATCCGGGGTACCTCCTCGACGCCGAGAGCCACTGCATCGACTCGGTGGAGTTCACCGCTCTCGTCGCGCAGGCGGAGACCGACGTGCGGGAGCAGCGCCTGGAGGACGCGGCGGGCCGGTACCGGCGCGCCCTCGACCTGTGGCGCGGGCCCGCGCTCGCCGGGGTGTCCGGGCTGCTCGTCGAGGAGGAGGCCGGCCGACTCGGTGAGTACCGGCTCAACGCCTACGACGACGCCACCGCCGTCCAGCTGGCGTTGGGGCGCCACTACGAGCTGCTGCCCGAGCTCGGCGGGGTCGTGCAGGAGAACCCGCTGCGCGAACGGACCAGGTACCACCAGATGCTCGCCCAGTACCGGGCGGGCCGGCGCGCCGAGGCCATGGAGTCCTACCGGGAGGCGCGCGAGCAGTTCATCGAGGAGCTCGGGCTCGAACCGGGCCCGGACCTCCAGGAACTGCACGACCTGATCCTGCGCGACGACCCCTCGTTGACCCCGGCCGACGGACCGGTCTCCGTCGCAGCCGAGGCCGCGGTGCCAGAGGTCGTCGTGGTCCCCTCCGAACTTCCGCCGGACGTACCGGGGTTCACCGGCCGCGAGAGCGAACTCGCGGCCCTGGACGCGCTGATGATCGAGTCCGGGGCCGCGCTCCAGACGCCCACCGTCGGCCTGATCACCGGTGTCGCCGGGGTCGGCAAGTCCGGTCTCGCCCTGCGCTGGGCGCACCGGGTCGCCGACGGCTTCCCCGACGGGCGGCTCTTCGCCGACCTGCGCGGCTACGACGAACAGCACGAGCCCGCATCCGTCGCCGACGTCCTCGGCCGCTTCCTGCGCTCGCTCGGCGTGCCGGGGCAGCAGATCCCGGAGGCGCTGGAGGAGCGGATCGCGCTCTACCGCAGCCTGCTCACCGAACGCCGCGCGCTGATCGTCCTGGACAATGTGCGCACCCACGCCCAGGTCGCCCCGCTGCTGCCGGGCAGCGGCGCCAGCTGTGTGGTCGTCACCAGCCGCGACCAGCTGGAGCAGCTGGTGACCTGGCCGCAGGAGGCCCGCGTCCACCTGGGCGTCCTGCCGCCAGGCGCGGCCGTCGAACTCGTCGCCAAGATCGCCGGCGAGGAACGGATCGCCGCCTGCGCGGACGCGAACCGGCTGGTCGAGCTCTGCGACCGGCTGCCGCTCGCCCTGCGCATCGCCGCCGCCCGCCTCGCGTCCAAGCCGCACTGGACGGTACGGCACCTGGTGACCAGGCTCAGCGACGAGCGGCGCAGGCTCGACGAGCTGAGCCAGGGGGATTCCCGGGTACGGGCCGGGTTCGAGCTCAGCTACCGCTACCTTTCCCCCCACGCGGCCCGCCTCTACCGGCGCCTCGGCCTCGCCGACGTACCGGACTTCACCTCGTGGGTGGCCGCCGCGCTGCTCGATGTCGACGTGATCGACGCGGAGCTGCTCCTGGAGGACCTGGTGGACACCCAGTTCCTGGAGGTCGTCGGCGTCGACGCGACCGGGCGGCTGCGCTACCGCTTCCAGAACCTGCTGCGTCTGTACGCGGGGGAGCGCGCCCGGGACGAGGAGTCGGACGAGGCCTGGCGGGAGGCCTGCCGCCGGGTCTTCCGCACCGCCCTGACCATTGCCCGCGAGGCCCACCGCCGGGAGAGCGGCGGGGAGTTCAGCATCGTGCACAGCGGCACCGAGCCGGCCACCATCGACACGGACCTGCTGGAGGAGCTGCTCTCGGACCCGCTGGCCTGGTTCGAGGCGGAGCGGCTCTGCCTGGTCGGCATGGTCGAGCAGGCGGCCCGGATGGGCATGGCCGATCTCGCCTGGGACCTCACGGGGTCCGCGTCCGTGCTCTTCGAGACGCGCAGCTACGTGGAGAACTGGGAGAGCTGCGCGGAGCACGCCCTGGACGCGGCCCGCGCCGCCGACGACCGCCTGGGCCAGGCGGTCATGCTGCACCACACCGGGGCCGCCGCGCTGATGCGGCAGAGCATGGACGAGGCGAAGGCGCGCTCCGAGGAGGCGCTTGAGCTGTACGGAGACCTGGACGAACGGCTGGGCCGCGCCCTGGTCCTGCGCAACCTCGCGGTCGTCCACCGCCTCCAGGGCGACCCCGACGCGGCGGCGGACCGGCTGCGCGGGGCCCTGCCCATCTTCCGCGAGGCCGGCGACCTCTCGTCGGAGTCGTCCGTCCTCCAGAACATGGCCCAGCTGGAGCTGGACCGGGGCAACTACGAGGCCAGCCTCGGCCACGCCCGGGACGCGGTACGGGTCGCGGAGTCCATGGACCCCGGCGCCTCGCGCAGCCTCGCCCAGTGCCTGTACCGGCTGGGCAGCGCGCAGCTGCTGTCCGGGCGGGCGGAGGAGGCCGAGGAGTCGTACCTGCGGGTGGAGGAGCTGTCCCGGGCGAAGGCCGACACCCATGGCCTCGCGCACGCCCTGTACGGACTCGGCCAGGCCCGGGTGGCGCTCGGCGCGCTCGAATCGGCCGAGACCGCGTACGTCCAGGGCCGCAAGGTCGCCCGCGAGCTCGGCAGCCCCGTTGTTGAGGGATCGATCCGGCTGAAACTCGGCGTACTCCTGCGGGAGCTGGGCCGCGAGGAGGAGGCCCGCGCCGAACTCCTGGGCGCCAAGGAGCTGTTCACCCGGAGAGGGGCCACGCACTGGCAGGAGGAGGTGGCCCGGGAGCTCAGCGGATCCCCGGATGTCTCCGCAGAGGTCCCGCCGGCAGTCGCCCCGGAGGTGGGCATCGGCGAATAGGAAGAAAGGGGCCGGCCATTTTTCCAGGGCCGGCCCCGGGTGGTGGGACAGGGCCCGCTTTGCGGAAGGGCTTAATCCGGCGATATCACGCCGATAAGGCCGATGGCTAGCGTCATCACAGAAATTCGGTTTCCCGAGAGCTGTGGAGTCTGTGATGCCGCCTACCCCCGGGGTGCCCTCGTTCGCCGTGATTCCCGGCGCGCAGGTGCACCGAGTCCTCGACGGCCGGCACGAGGAAGTTGTCCGGCTGATCGAGTCGGCCTACCGCGTGCACGGTGGCGGTGACACGGTCAACCCGCCCTCCTATTTCCTGCGCTTCCCCGACCGTCCCACCTCACGCATCATCGCGCTGCCCGCCTCCCTCGGCGGCGCCGCACCCGTCGACGGCATCAAATGGATCTCCAGCTTCCCCGAGAACGTGGCGGCCGGGATTCCCCGGGCCTCCGCCGTGCTCATCCTCAACGACCCGGCCACCGGCTACCCGCTGGCCTGTCTGGAGAGCTCCATCATCAGCGCGGCCCGCACCGCCGCCTCGGCGGCGCTCGCCGCGGACCGGCTCACCGAGGGGCGTGACCGGCCGCGCCGGATCGGCTTCTTCGGCACCGGCCTGATCGCCCGGTTCATCCACCAGTACCTCGTGGGCACCGGCTGGAGCTTCGAGGAGACCGGGGTGCACGACCTGTCGGAGGAGCACGCCCGGGGCTTCGCCGAACACCTGGAGCGCGAGGGCGACAACGGCACGGTCACCCTGCACACCGGCCCCGAAGAGCTGATCCGCTCCAGCGACGTCGTCGTCTTCGCGACCGTCGCCGGAGCCCCGCACGTCACCGACCCGGCGTGGTTCACCCACAACCCGCTGGTCCTGCACGTGTCGCTGCGCGACCTGTCGCCCGAGGTGATCCTCGCGGCCACCAACGTCGTCGACGACATCGACCACTGCCTCAAGGCCGACACCTCCCCGCATCTCGCCGAACAGCTCAGCGGTAACCGGGAGTTCATCGACGGCACCCTGTACGACGTACTCACCGGCGACCTGAAGATCCCCGACGACCGGCCCGTCGTCTTCTCACCCTTCGGGCTCGGCGTCCTGGACCTCGCGGTCGGCGGACACATCTACGAAACCCTGCGCGCCGACGGCCAACTCGCCGTCGTGGACGACTTCTTCCACGAGATGCGCCGATACGGCTGAGATGAGACGACCGTGACCACTCTGCTCGACAGCCCGCCCCGGCCCGCAGGGCCCGGCCCGGGTTCCATCACCGTACGTGTGGAGGAGACCGCCCTCGCCCCGCACGAACCGCTCGACCTTTACGCCGCGCTGCGCGAGCAGTCGGCGCACGACGTCTTCCTGCTGGAGAGCCGCGAAGGCCCCGGACAGTCTCCCGGAGCCACCGTCGTGGGCCACGGACTGCTCGCCGAGATCCGGGTGCACGCCGACCGGATCTCGGTCGACGGCGCCGAGGCCGTCGTCGCCGCGGCCCTCGCGGCCGCCGACGGACTCGGCCTAGCCCCCCGGCCCGGCAACGAACGCGGTCTCCTCCACGGCGACCAGCTCTGGCAACTGCTGCGCACCGTCCAGGACCTGTTCACCGTGGAGACCGGCCGGCCCCACGACAGCTACGCCTTCGGCTTCCTCGCCACCTTCGGCTACGGCTCCGCCTGGCACATGGAGACCCTGCCCGACCGGGGCGAGCGGGACCACGGCGAACCCGACATCGTGCTCGGCCTCTTCCGCGAGACCGTCTGGTACGGCCCCGAACCGGGCACCGTGCGCAGACTCACCGCGCACAGCGACGCCTTCCCCGACCCGGAACCCCTCGACCTGAGCGAGGAGACCGTCGCGGCGGTCGCCGCCGTCGGCCGGGTATCCGAGGTCCTGCCCGAGGCGCCGAAGCCGCACGCCGTACGGGACACCTGCGACGAGCAGACCTTCCTCGCGCGGGCCCGGCGCTGCCTGGAGCACATCGGCGTCGGCGACATCTACCAGATCCAGATCGGCCACCGCATCGACGTCGAATCCGACCTCGAACCCTTCGAGGTCTACCGGCGGCTGCGCGGCCGCAACCCGTCCCCGTACATGTACCTCGTCCCGCGCGACGGGCGCACCGTCATCGGCGCCAGCCCCGAAGTGCTCTTCCGTACCGAGGTCGGCAAGGTCGTCATGCGGCCCATCGCCGGGACCGCGCCGCGCAGCGGCGACCCCGGCATCGACGAGCCCCGGGTCGCCCGCCTCGTCGCCGACGAGAAGGAACGGGCCGAGCACGTCATGCTCGTCGACCTGTGCCGCAACGACATCGGCCGGGTCTGCCTGCCCGGCACGCTGGAGGCGCACGGGCTGATGACGGTGGAGACGTACTCGCACGTCTTCCATCTCGTCTCCACCGTCGAGGGCACCCTCGCCCCCGAGGACGACACCTGGTCCGTGCTGCGCGCCACCTTCCCGGCGGGCACCGTCACCGGCGCGCCCAAGATCCGCGCCATGGAGATCATCGAGGAGCTGGAGAGCGAGCCGCGCGGCATGTACGCGGGCGCCGTCGGCCTCGTCGACCTGCGTGGCTGGAGCCAACTCGCCCTGTGCATCCGCACGATCGTGCACGACGGCCGCAGCGGCACCTACTCCACCCAGAGCTGCGCGGGCATCGTCGCCGACTCGTCCCCCGGGGCCGAGTGGCGGGAGACCCTGCACAAGATGGGCGCGGCCTACTGGTCGCTGACCGGGGAGGAGCTGCTGCCGTGAAGGTCCTGCTCGTCGACGCGTACGACAGTTTCACCCACATCATCGACCAGTACCTGCGCACCCTGGGCGCCGACACCGACGTCGTCCGCTCGCACACCCGCACCCCGCAGCAGCTCGCCGGCACGAGGCCCGACGCGGTCGTCCTGGGCCCGGGGCCCGGCCACGCGGCCGACTCGGGCCACGTCGAGCTGGTGCGCACCTTCGCCGGGTCCGTACCGCTGCTCGGCATCTGCCTGGGCCACCAGGCGATCTGCCTGGCCTACGGAGGCCGGGTCACGGTCGCCGAGCGGCTCAAGCACGGCAAGACCAGCCTCGTGCGCCACGACGGCGCCGGGGTGTTCGAGGGGCTGGAACCGGTGATGACCGCCACGCGCTATCACTCGCTGATCGCCGACGAACCGCTGCCGCCCCCGCTGATCGCCACCGCGCACGCCCAGGACGACGGCTATGTGATGGGGCTGCGGCACCGCACGCTCGCCGTGGAAGGGGTGCAGTTCCACCCCGAGTCCATCACCACCGTCGGCGGCCTGCGGCTCCTGGACAACTTCCTGACGACCGCCGGACGGAAATTGAAATCGATCCCCTGAGACTGAGGGCTGTCCCGTGGGACACACCCTCCAGACGGCTGGAATATTCGCGTCCGAATGGCGCTGATCAGCGGTTATATCAAATATATTGCTGCGTCTGATGGGCGGAAGTCCCGGTGATAATGATTCGAAACAGGTCCTTCCTAATGTTCTGGATGTCGGAACGAACCGCAACAGTTCACAGGGGGAAAACGAATCATGAAGCTCAATGCGATCACCGGCAAGATCCAGCAGACCGTCGTCGTGACGCTCGCCGGTGCGGCGATATTCGCCACCGTGCAGACCGTCTCGGAGGCCGGCCGGGCGGACCGCGTCGGCTCCTACATCACCGCCGCCGCCACGCCGCTCGACGACCCGTGGCACCCGAGCCCCGTGGCCGTCCAGGCATCGGTGCTGGACGACCCGTGGCACCCGAGCCCCGTGGCCGTCCAGGCATCGGTGCTGGACGACCCGTGGCACCCGGCGCCGAGCGCCTGACCGAAGAAGGAGAAGACCAGTGAGCGCCACGACACCCGAACAGGACCGCTCCTGGCCCCCGTTGCTGGGGCAGGTGCTCGACGGCCGGGATCTCACCGCCGTCGACACCGCCTGGGTGATGGACCAGGTGATGCGGGGCCGCGCGACCGACGCACAGATCGCCGGCTTCCTGGTGGCCCTGCGGGCCAAGGGCGAGACCGTGGGCGAGCTCGAAGGGCTCGTACACGGGATGCTGGCCCATGCCGTACACATCGACGTGCCGGGGAGGACCGTCGACGTGGTGGGCACCGGGGGCGACGGCGCACGCACGGTCAATATCTCCACGATGTCCGCGATCGTCGCGGCGGGAGCGGGGGCACGGGTCGTCAAGCACGGCAACCGTGCGGCGAGTTCGGCCTCCGGCTCCGCCGACGTACTGGAAGCACTGGGTGTCACCCTGCGGCTGCCGCCCGAGCGGATCGCCGCCGTGGTCGACGAGGCGGGCATCACCTTCTGCTTCGCGCCGGACTTCCACCCGGCGATGCGTCACGCGGCGGGGCCGCGCAAACAGCTCGGCATCCCGACCGTCTTCAACGCACTGGGCCCGCTGACCAATCCGGCGACGCCCACCGCCCAGGCGGTCGGGGTCGCCGACGCCCGGCTGCTGCCGCTGATCGCCGGAGCACTGGCCCGGGCCGGCGGCCGGGGCCTGGTCTTCCGGGGCGACGACGGGCTCGACGAGCTCACCGTCACCACCACGTCGACCGTGCTGACCGTGGACGACGGCGACATCAGGCAGGAGCGGTTCGACCCGCGCGACGTGGGGATCGCGCTCGCACCGCTGGAGGCGCTGCGCGGGGAGGACGCCGCGTACAACGCGGCCGTCGCCCGGCGGATCCTGGACGGTGAGCGCGGCCCGGTACGGGACGCGGTGCTGCTCTCCGCGGGCGCCGCGCTCGTGGCGGGCGAACCCACCGGGGGACGTACCGTCACCGAACGCCTGGGCTGGGCGGTGGAAGCGGCGGGCCGGGCGATCGACTCCGGCGCCGCGGCCGACACCCTCGACCGGTGGGTACGGGCCACCTCGGCCCCGCACACCGACGCCCCGGTCGCCGAAGCCCCGGTCACCCGGGTCGCCACGGCGGCGTGAGCGGGCACCCGGGACGGACGCGGACCGTGGACGGCGCCATGGCGGTACTTCCCGGGAGACCGGTGGGTACGGCCATGGCGCGTCCGCGCGGTCACCTGGCAGCGGTGGGTTCGAGAGCCTGGTCCCGCTCCAGGTCCGCTCCGCCGGCCGCCGCCGGCTCCGCGTCGTCGCGGGCGGCCGCCTCGGACCCCGTCCGCCGGGAACCGCGGAACTTCTCGCGCCGGATCCAGGAGAGGGCCGGCGACGTGAGGCCTGTGGTGATCAGTGCCATCAGGACCAGCATGGTGAACAGATCGGGCCCGATCACACCGAGTTCGAGCCCCAGGTTCAGCACCACCAGCTCGGTCAGGCCCCGGCAGTTCATCAGGGCCCCGATCGCCAGGGAGTCGCGCCAGGACTGACCCGACAGCCGGGCCCCGGCCGTGCTCCCGCCCCACTTGCCGAGCATCGCGACGGCGAGCACGGCCAGCGCCCACAGCCACTGGACCGGGTCGCCGGCCAGCAGCGAGACATCGGTGCGCAGCCCGGTGGCGACGAAGAACAGCGGCAGCAGCACCGGAACCGAGAACGCGCGCAGCCGGGCCGTGCAGCGCTCGATGACCCTGGATCCCCGAGGCGTGACCAGGCCGAAGACGAAGGCGCCGAACAGCGCGTGCACGCCGATCCTGTCGGTGGCCAGTGCGGAGAGGCACAGGCCGCTGAACAGGACGACGAGGACCACACCGTCCACGGTCCGCTCGGCCCGCTTTGCCCAGCGGGCGAGCAGCGGACGCAGCGCGTAGACCATGACGGCGAGGAAGACCGCGGCGAGTGCCGCCGTCGTCAGCGCCTCGGCCGGCGAACCGCTCGTCGACACCGCGACCACCGCCGCCAGCAGGCACCAGGCGGTCACGTCGTCGACCGCAGCGCAGGCCATGGCCAGCGAGCCGATCCGGGTACCGACCAGGCCCCGGTCGGTGAGGACCCTGGCGAGGACGGGGAACGCGGTGATGCTCATCGACACGGCGATGAACAGCACGAACGGCAACCGGCCCACGCCCGGCGGCGCGAACGAGCCGAACATCGCGAGGGCCAGCAGCGAGCCCAGGGCCAGCGGCAGGGCGATGCTGGCCTGACTGACCGCGACCGCGGTCCCGCGATGGCCGCGCAATGTGCCGAGATCCAGTTCGAGGCCGATCAGGAACATGAAGGCCAGCAGGCCGATGTTGCCGAAGGCGCTGATGTACGGCAGCACCGACTCGGGGAACAGCCAGGTCTGTGCCGCGGGCGAGATCCAGCCCAGCAGCGACGGTCCCAGCATGATGCCGAGGGTGATCTCACCGATGACCGGCGGCTGCCCGAACCTGCGGAACAGCTGGGCGCCCGCCTGGCACACCAGGATGACCACCGGGATCGCGATCAGGAGATCGGGCAGGGGGTCACGTGCCGACACGGCCGGCTCCTTCCTTGGCGGTCGCCGTGGCGTCCGACCAGCGTGCGTAACGGCGCCGCCCGTACAACAGCGGCTGGGCGGACTCGTCGGCGGTGAACCGCCGTACCTGCACGAAGACCGTGGTGTGGTCCCCGACCTCGCGCGTACCGACCACCGCGCAGTCGGCGATGGCGTGCGCGGCCTCCGTCAGATGCGGGCCGCCCGCGCCCAGCGGCAGCCGCCACTCGCTCAGCGCGAACCGGTCGGGGTTGCCGGAGCTGAAGAGGTCGGAGGTGCCGTGCGCGTCCTCGTGCAGCAGGTTGAGGGCCAACTGCCCACTGGACAGCACGGATTCGGTGGTGGGGCTCGCCGTGCGCAGGCAGATCACGAGCGTCGGCGGGGAGAGCGCCACGCTCGCCAGGGAACTGCAGGTCATCCCGCGGGGCGTGCCGTCGGCGTCGAGCGTCGTCACCACGGAGACGCCGGAGGGGAAACTGCCCATCAGCGGGCGTATGTCGGCTTCCGGAACGGGCCGGTCGGTCATGGTTTCTCCTGTCGAAGACGTGTGCCGCGCGCCCGGCAGCCGGCCGGAGAGGAGTCCCGGCTGCCGGGCGGCGCGGTGCGGCACGACTACTTGCCGTGCAGTTGGCGGAGCGCCTCGTAGGTGCTCGGCAGGGAGTTGAGGAGTTCCTGCTGCTCCTTCTTGACCTTGGCGAACATGGTCTGCGCGGCGGCCACGGACTCCGGCTTGTGGTAGAGGATCGGCAGCGGTGCGTCCGGCTCCAGACCGAGGCCGGCGAAGATGCAGTAATAGCGCTCGTTGGTCCAGAAGTTACGGAATTCCGCCTCGAAGTTCCCGTAGTACGTCGTGTCGTCGGTGGCCGCGGGATTGACCGGAAGACCCGCCTTGTACGCGTCGATCTTCTCGCGGATGCTCGGGGCGAGTTTCAGTTCCTTGTTGGCCCGCCAGAAGGGCGAGTCGGTGCGCGGCGCGAAGTAGAAGTGGGTCTGGATGAAATCGCGGGTGTCGTCGAACATCACCTCTATTTCCTTGTTGAAGTTGTCGACCAGGGCCTGGTTGAACGTCTTGTCCGGGAAGTGCTTCGCCAGCTGGTAGGCGGCGGCGGTGATGAAGTAGATGCCGGTGGACTCCAGAGGCTCCAGGAAGGCGCTGGAAAGGCCGATGCCGATGACGTTCTTCACCCAGGCGCGGCGGTTGCGGCCGACCCGGAACTTCACGTGGTTGAACTGGGTGGTCTCGGGGTCCAGGCCCCACAGCTCGCAGAACTCGGCGGTGGCCTCCTCCTGCGTGGTGAAGCGGCTGGAGTAGACGTAACCGGTGCCGAAGCGGCCCAGCATCGGAATCTTCCAGGTCCATCCGGAGGACATCGCGATCGCCGAGGTGTACGGCTCCACGCCGTTGGCCTCGTCGTCGTGCGGCACGGCCGTGGCGACCGCGCGGTCGCACAGCAGCTGGTCGCTCATGTCGACGAAGGGCTCCTCCATCGCCTGGTTCATCAGCAGGCTGCGGAAGCCGGAGCAGTCCACGAACAGGTCCGCGTCGAGGACCCGGCCCTCCTTGGTGTGCAGGGCCTTGACGAAGCCCCGCTCGTCCTTCTCGACGCGCGTCATCTCGTCCTGGATGTGGTGCACACCCTGCTTCCCGGTGGCGAACCGGCGCAGGAAGTCCGCGACGAGCGCCGCGTCGAAGTGCCACGCGTACCGGGTGGGCGAGGTGCCGTCCAGGTGCCGCGGCGCCTTGTTGGCGTCCATCAGCGGCGCCTCGCGGAAGCAGGCGTAGTCGTACGGCTCGTCCGTCTTCCCCTCGAACTTGTTCTTGAACCAGTAGTGCGACATCGGAACGTTGTCGTGTTCCGGGCTGATGCCGAACGGGTGGTAGAAGTGGTCCGGACCGCCCTTGTCGAGCTCACGCGGACTGCTCTGGCCCTTGCCCGGAGTACGCCAGTTGATGAAGCGGACCGCCATCTTGTAACTGGCGTTGCACTCGCGCATCCACTCCTCCTCCTCGATTCCGAGGAAGTCGAAGAGAACACGGTGCAGATTGGGCACGGTGGCCTCGCCCACACCGATGCGCGGAATGCTCGGCGCCTCCAGGACCGTGACGTCGACCGTGTTGTGGAGGGCCTTGCCGAGATAGGCGGCAGTCATCCAGCCGGCCGTACCGCCGCCGAGGATCACGACCTTATTGATGGCGTTGTCTGTTGCGGTGGAGGTGCCCGTCATATCGAATTTCCTCTTCTGGCGGAGTTGTGGTGGCGGAACTGTGGGGATGGCCAGAATCCGCAGCTGCTCTACGGCACTTCTATAACCCGGCGGAAAAGGCCGAATGAGATCGCTGGGCGCCCGGATTTATGGAGGGCGTATAGCGCGCAGGCACAGCCTGGGACCTGTTGATTCCGCACTCGTATCTCCCAGCAGAGGATGGCCGCATCACATGGCGAGCACAGAACGGGAGCCGGAGACGGGGCTGAAAGGCATCCTTTCCACTGTGGGAGGAACCCCGCTCGTAGAGCTCGAACGGTTGATGCCGGGTTTCACCTCGCGGGTGTTCGCCAAGGTGGAGCGTTTCAACCCCGGCGGTAGTGTCAAGGACCGCTCCGCGCTGAACATGGTGGCCACGAAGATCCGGTCCGGGGAGCTCGTCCCGGGCCGTTCGACGGTCATCGAGTCCAGCTCGGGGAACCTCGCGATCGGGCTCGCGCAGATCTGCGGCTACTACGGCCTGCGGCTCGTCTGTGTGGTGGACACCCGCACCACCCGGCAGAACATCGCGATCCTGCGTGCCTACGGGGCCGAGGTCGAGATCATCACCGAGCCCGACCCGGCCACCGGGGAACTGCTGTCCGCCCGGCTGCACCGGGTCGCCGAACTCGTGGCGACCACCCCCGACGCCTACTGGCCCGACCAGTACGCCAACCCGCTCAACCGGCGGGCCCACGAGACCACGATGGAGGAGATCACCGAAGCCCTCGACGGCAAGGTCGACCAGCTCGTCGTGGCCGCGGGCACCAGCGGCACGCTCGGCGGCTGCGCCGAGTACATCCGCCGGCACCACCTCGGCACCACCGTCAACGCGGTCGACGCCCTCGGCAGCGTGCTGTTCGACTCACCCGTCGACTGCGCCCGTCTGGTGCCCGGCCACGGTGCGTCCGTCGCGCCCAAACTGCTGCGGCGGTCCGACGCGGACCGGGTGGTGCACGTCGGCGACCTGGACTGCGTGGTGGGCTGCCGCACCCTGGTGCGCCGCGAGGCGATCCTCGCCGGCGGCTCGTCGGGCGCGGTCGTCGCGGCCCTGACCCGGCTCGCCCCCGGCATACCGCCCGGCTCCAACGTGGTGATCGTGCTGCCCGACGGCGGCGACCGCTACCTCGACACCATCTACGACGACGCCTGGGTGCACCAGCACTTCGGGGACGTCGCCCACCTGTGGAACGGGCCGTCGGACGCCGGGTTCGTGGGCCAACTGGCCGATATAGCCCAGTAATAGCGCTTCACCGCAGGCTTTCCTCACCAGCGGACAGTTCCCGCGAACAGCATCCGGAGAGCAGCACCGGCGAACAGCAGCCGGAGCGCAGTTCCAGCGAACCGCACCAGAGACCCCCGAGAAAACCCGAACCGAGACCCGGAGGCACCACATGACCACCCAGATCGCCGACCTCAGCACCGAGCGCAAGGCCGAGATCAAGGAGATCGTCTGCGACATCCTCGAACTCGAACTCGATGAGGTCACCGACACCAGCCTCTTCAAGGAGGAGCACGACGCCGACTCCCTGCGCACCATCGAGATCCTCGCCTCCATGGAGCGCAACTTCGGTCTCGTCCTGGAGCAGGCCGAGCTCAGCCGCATGATCAACCTGGCGGGCGTGTACGCCGTGGTCGCGGAGGCCGAGGGAAAGTGAGCGGAGCGACGGGCGGCACGGCGCCGCGCACGGCCCCCCGGCACCGGGTGGTGATCACCGGGCTCGGCGTGGTGACCAGCATCGGCACCGGGGTGGACGCCTTCGCCGACGGCCTGCGGGCCGGGCGCAGCGGCGCCAAACCGATCGGCGCCTTCGACACCACCGGATTCGCGTACTCCAACGCCTGCGAGATCACCGATTTCGACCCCGAGGCGTGGCTGCGCGAGATGGCGGCCGACGAGCTCGGCCGGGCCGCGCAGTTCGCGGTGGCCGGCAGCCGGATGGCGGTCGCGGACGCGGGGCTCACCGAGGACGACGTACGGGCCAGGCGCACCCTGGTCTCGGTCGGCACCACCGACGGCGAGTCCCGCGACCTGGACCACCTGATCGGCCTTCAGGTCGCCGAGGGCGAGGACCGGCTCGACGCCACCGTCGCCCGCCGGGTGTGGCCCGGCCGGCTCTCCGCCGGCATCGTCCGCGAACTCGGCCTGGAGGACGTGGAGACGGTCACCGTTCCCACCGCCTGTGCGGCAGGCAACTACGCGGTCGGCTCCGGCTACGACGCGATCAGCTCCGGTGACGTCGAGATGGCGCTCTGCGGCGGGGCCGACGCCCTGTGCCGCAAGACCTTCACCGGCTTCTACCGGCTCGGCACCATCGCCCCCGACGTGTGCCGCCCCTTCGACGCCGACCGGCAGGGCATTCTGACCGGTGAGGGCGCCGGGATCCTCCTGATGGAGTCCCTGGAGTCCGCGCTGGAGCGTGGCGCCCGCATCTACGCGGAGGTCCTGGGTTACGGGCTGTCCTGCGACGCGAGCCACCCGGTCGCGCCCGACCGGGACTCCATCGCACGCTGCATCACCGCCGCCCACCGCAACGCCGGCATCGAGGCGTCCGACGTGGACTTCATCTCGGCGCACGGCACCGGCACCAAGGCCAACGACGTCACCGAGGTCGGCGCGATCCGGCAGGTCTTCGGCGACGAACTGCCGCGCACCGTGTCGATCAAGTCGATGATCGGCCACACCATGGGTGCCGCGAGCGCGCTCGCCGCCGCGGCCTGCTCCCTGGCGCTGCGGGAGGGCTTCATCCCGCCCACCATCAACCACCGCACCACCGACCCCGAGTGCGCGGTCGACTGCGTACCCAACGAGGCGGTCGAGGCCCGGCTGCGGGTCGTGCAGAACAACGGCCTCGCCTTCGGCGGGAACAACGCGGTCCTGATGCTCGGCCACTGGGACGCGAACGCGGCCGAAACCCTGCCCGCCGACGCGACAGCGGCGGCCTGAACCGGCCCGACGCGGCCTGAGAGGAGTTGGACGGAATGTCAGCCGACGCGGTCACCACCGCGCAGGACCTGGTCGTTTCGGGCTGGGCGGTGTCCTCCCCGTACGGGCTGGGCCGGGACGGATTCACGGCCGGACTGCGCGAGGGGCGGCGCGCCGTCGCCGCCCTCGACAGCGAACAGTGGCCGGTGCCCTACGACGAGGCCGGACTCATACCCGGCTTCGACATCAAGGCCGTCCTCGGCCGCAAGGGCACCCGCTCCATGGACCGGGTCACCGCCATCGCCGCCACCACCGTGGGCATGCTCCTGGAGGAGTACGGGGCCGGCCTGGCCGCCGACCCCGAGAGCACCGGTCTGGTGCTCGGCACCTCCGGCAGTGTCCAGTCGATCATGGACTTCACCCGGGACGCCCTCACCGGCAAGGCTCCCTACCTGGTCGACCCCGCCAGGTTCCCCAACACCGTGATGAACTGTCCCACCGGGCAGAGCGCCATCCGGCACACGCTCAAGGGACCCAACGTCACCGTCTCCGGCGGCGCCACCACCGGGCTGCTCGCACTCAACTACGCCTCCCGGCTGCTGCGCGGCGGCCACGCCACCGCACTCCTCGCGGGCGCCGCCGAGGAGTTCTCCGTACAGCGCGCCCGGCTGGAGCACGTCGCCGACCACGGTGGCAGCGTCGCCGAACCGCTCGGCGAGGGCGCGGCGCTCTTCCTCCTGGAGAGCGGGGCGGCGGCCCGCGACAGCGGACGCACCGCCCTGGCCACTGTGCTCGGCTGCCGTTTCCGGGCCTTCAGGAACACGGGCCGTGCCTCCGCCGTGCTGAAGAGCTGCGTCGACGAGGTCCTGGCCGCCGCCGGGGCGACCCCCGACGACATCGCGATCGTCGCCCCCGGCAACCCGCCCGGCGTCTTCGGCAAGGAGGAGACGGCGGCCCTGGACGGCCTCGCCGCGCCGCGCCTCGCCGTCCGACCCCTCATCGGCGACGCCACCGCGGCCGGTGCCGCCTTCCAGCTCGCCGCCGTACTCGCCGAGTCGGCCGCCCGCCCGGAACTGGTGGACCGGCTCGCCCTGGTCACCGCCGTCGACCGGGACGGCACCGTCGGCGCGGCCCTGCTCCGCCTCGGCTGAGCCGCCAAGCCCTCCGCAAGCCCCCACCATCCCGCGCAGCACTCGCAGAAAGGGCACGCACCATGTCCGACACTCCCAGGCAGGTGGCGCTCGTCACCGGTGGATCGCGCGGTATCGGGCGGTCCGTCGTGGAGGTCCTGGCCCGCGACGGATACGACGTGGCCCTGTGCTACCAGTCCCGGGCGGAAGCGGCCGAACTCGCCGCGAAGGCGGCCCGGGAGCACGGCGCCCGCACGCTGGCCGGCCGCGTCGACGTCACCGATCGGGACGCGGTGCGCGCCTTCGTCGCCGAGACCGAAGACACCCTCGGCCCGGTCGACACCCTCGTCACCGCCGCCGGAATCGTCCGGGACAGCAACCTGGCCACGCTCACCGACGACGACTGGGACGCCGTGGTGCGCACCAACCTCGACGGCACGTACAACTTCGCCAGGGCGCTCGTCTTCCCGATGATGAAGCGCCGCCGGGGCACCGTGATCACCCTCTCCTCGGTCGCTTCCCAGGGGCAGGCCGGCCAGACCAACTACTCGGCCTCCAAGGCCGGGATCATCGGTTTCACCAAGGCCCTCGCCAAGGAGGGCGGCCGGGCCGGGCTGCGCGCCAACACAGTCGCCCCCGGCTTCATCCGTACCGACATGACCGGCGGACTCTCCGAGAAGTACGCCAAGGACATGACCAGGAGCATCCCGCTCGGCCGGTTCGGAGAGCCCGAGGAGGTCGCCGAGCTGGTGGCGTTCCTCGCCTCCGACCGTGCCGCGTACATCACCGGACAGGTCTTCTCCATCGACGGCGGCCTGGTCGTCTGACACCCCGGTCCTCCCGTGATCCCAAGGAGTTCGCCATGACCGCCCGCACCACCAAGCCGCCGCGGTTCTACTTCAACCTGCGCAGCCCCTACAACTTCTTCGCCCTCGCCGACCTGGAGCGTGACCACCCGGAGCTGCTGGACCGCGTCGAATGGCGCCCGTTCTGGGAGCCGGACCCGACCAGCGAGAAGCTCCTCGCCGAAGCCTCGCCCGGCGCCGAGTTCCCGTTCCACCCGATGTCCCGGGCCAAGCAGTTCTACATCCTGCGCGACGTGCGCAGGCTCGCCGCCGACCGCGGCCTGGCACTGACCTGGCCGGTGGACCGCAAGCCCTGGTGGGAGCCGGCCCACCTGACCTGGTTCCTCGCCGAGCGCGAGGGACTCGGCCGCACCTGGGTGGAGCGCGCCGGGCGGGCCCGCTGGCTGGAGGGGCGCGACATCTGTGACCCGGACGTGGTGCGCGAACTGGCCGAGGAGATCGGCCTGGACGGTGCGGAGGTCGCCCAGGCCCCCCACCACCCGCTCGTGCGCGAACAGGGCGTACGGGCACTGCTCGACGTGCACCGCGACGGCGTCTTCGGCGTGCCGTACTTCATCAACGGCAGCGAGCCGTACTGGGGCCTGGACCGCGTCACCGACTTCGCCGCGTCCTTCGCCCCCGCCACCGCGGCCGGTGCCGCGCCCACCGCCGCCGGGCCGCCCGCGGTACCCGCCGCCGGCCGGACCACCGACATGAGCCACGCGGGAGGCTGCGGATGACCACCGCGACCGGCACCGACGAGCGCGCCACGGCCGGGGGAACCCTGCCGCTGACCGCCATCCAGGAAGCGATGTGGACCGCGTACCGCGTCGCACCGGAGAGCGCCTCCTACAACATCGTGATGCCGCTGCTGCTGCGCGGACCCGTCGACCCGGCCGCAATGGAGGCGGCGGTCACCGCCGTCGGCGACCGGCAGGAGCTGCTGCGCTCCGTCTTCACCGAGCAGGACGGCACACCGGTCCGCACCGCCGCCGAACGGGCCCTGGTCCGCTTGGAGTTCAGGGACCTCGACGGCATCGACGAGGAGGGCCTGCGACGGGCCGCGGAGGAGGCGGGCGCCCGCCCCTTCCGCCTGGAGTCCGGTGCCTTCCGGGTCGTGCTGCTGCGCCGCTGTGACGATGAGTGGGCACTGGTGACCGCCGCCCACCACATCGTCAGCGACTTCACCTCGCGCTGGCTGCTCGTCCGCGACCTGCTCGACGCCTACGCGGGCATCTCCACCGGCACCGAACCGGCCTGGCGGCCCATCCCCGGCTCGTACGCCGACCACGCCGCCGAGGAACTGCGCCACACCGCCTCCGAGTCGGGGCGGCGCGGCGCGGACCGGTGGCGCGAGTCGGTCGCCGGGGCGCCCGCCGCGGAGCTCCCGCTGGACCGGCCGCGACCCGTCGTGCGCTCGCTCCGGGGCGGCACCGTGGTCCGCGTGCTCGCCCCGGCCACCGCCCAGGGGCTCGACGCCGCGGCCGACGACGCGGGCGTCACCCCGTTCGCGTATCTGCTCGGCGTCTTCCAGGCACTCACCCACCGCTGGACCGGCCAGGAGGAATTCGTTCTCGGGGTGCCCGCGACCAGCCGGATGGGCAAGGCGCAGCGGGACGTGATCGGCTGCTTCCTCAACACCATGCCGGTACGGGCCGAGTTCGACGCCACCAGCACCTTCCGGGGCACTGCCGCGCTGGCCGGCGAGCGGGTGATGCGGGGCATGGTCAATGTCCGCTACCCGTGTGCCCTGGCCTTCCCGCAGGCCACCGTCTTCCGTACCGCGCTGTTCCTGGTCCAGATGGACCGGATGGACCCGCCGGTGCCCAACGTCCCGCCGGGGCAGGTCATCGGCCCGTCCGTGGCGTACAAGGGGCTGGACATCGCCCTCATCGACGTCCCGCAGCAGGAGGGCCAACTGGATCTGCTGCTGCGCATCGAGCAGACCCCCGACGGTGTCACCGCCGTCTTCTCGTACGACACCGACCTGCTCGACCGTGCCACGGTCGAGCGCTTCGCGGACGGCTACGAGCGGATGCTCGCCGCGGCCGTCGCCGACCCGGGCACCCGGATCGCCGACGTGGAACTGGCCGGACAGGACGAGACGGCCGCGCTGCTCGCCCTCGGCACCACCTCCTTCGACGACGTCGCCGGTTTCGACGACTTCGAATCCTTCGAGAACGCCTGGGAACACCGATGAGCATGCGCATCGCGATCGTGGGTGCGGGACTCGGCGGTCTGACCGCCGCCGCCGCACTGCACCACCGGGGCCTGGACGTCCAGGTCTACGAGCGGGGGGAGGAGCTGCGAGAGCAGGGCGTCGGCATGCACCTCGGCCCCAACGGCACCCGGCTGCTCCAGCGTCTCGGCCTCGGACCGGAGTTGCAGCGGTGCGCGGTGCGCCCCGAGGCCCTGGAGGTACGGGCCTTCCACAACGGTGCCACCGTGGCCCGCCAGGAGATGGGCGAGGCGTGGCAGGAGCGGTTCCGCGCCCCGTACTACACCGTGCACCGCGGTGACCTGCACCGGATGCTGTCCTCGCGGGTCCCCGCCGAGCGGGTGCACACCGGCAAGGAGCTCGTCCGGTACGAGGAGACCGTGTACGGGGTAGTCCTGCACTTCGCGGACGGCACCGACGCCCACGCCGACGTGCTGATCGGCGCGGACGGCGTGCACTCGGCGGTCCGCCTCGCGGTCGCGGGCGCCGACGCCCCGGTCTACTCCGGCAACAGCGCCCTGCGCGGTGTGGTCGACGCCGCCGACCTGCCGGACCTGGACCCCGCGCTGATGTACATGTACGCGGGCCCCACCGCGCGCGTCCTGCTCTACCCGGTCGCCGGGGGCCGGCAGTTCACCTACGTCGTGGTGACCCCGGCCGCCGAGGGCGCCGCCGAGTCGTGGACCAGCGCGGGCGACCGCACCGACCTGGACGCCGTCCTGACCGGCTGGGACCCGGCCGTGCGCGCGCTCGCCGACGCGGCGGGCGAGGTGCGCCGCTGGGCGCTGTACGACCGCGAGCCGCTGGAGCGGTGGAGCACCTCCCGCACCACCCTGCTCGGCGACGCGGCCCACCCGATGCTCCCGCACCACGGACAGGGCGCCAACCAGGCCGTGGAGGACGCCGTGGCGCTCGCCGTCTGCCTCGAAGGGGCGGCGCCCGGCGCGGACGGCATCGCCGCCGCACTGCGCCGCTACGAGGAGGCGCGCCGGCCGCACACCACCCGCGTGCAGCTCGGCTCCCGGACCGGGCAGCAGCCGAAGGACGCCGCCGCGAACCGTCGTATCGACGCCGAGAGCGTCGACTGGGTCCTGGACCACGACGTCGAGGCGGCCCTCGGCGGGGCGCGGGACCGTCTTCCCCAGGCGGTGTGACGCACCGTCCGGACGCCTTCCACCGAACCAGGGACCCCTGGCGCTCTCCCCGCGCCAGGGGTCCCTTGCGTCTAGGCCCCGTTCTCCCGGAGCGGCCGCGAAGCATCGCCGGCCCCGGCGAAGACGCGGCGCCCGGCCGGCCGTCCTTCGGGCGGACGGCGCCACTTTCGAAACACGCTCCGGCGCGGCGGCGAAGAAAGCCGAACAGCGGCCTGGCCCCTCTGCCCGCCGGGCTCGATCCGTGGCGGGCAGAAGGGCCGGATGCCGTGTGGTCGTCACCGAGCGCAGCCCCTGGGGCCGGGGTGTGTCACAGCAGGTGCCCGTCAGCCGCGATCGGGGTGCGCGGTGGCGGAGTAGGCGTCATGCCAGGCCGCCTTGGCGCCCGAGTCGCCGATTCGGTAGACCTGCACGCCGGCACCCACGCCGATGACGAGGGACAGCACCGCGGCGGCGATGCGGAGCGGCGTGCCCACCGTGCCGGCGGATCCCTCCGCCTCGGGGGTGCGGCGGGCGGCGCGGCGGTAGAACCACCACACCGCTGCGGACACCAGGAAGAGCCCGATGGCCCAGGGGAGCAGTTCGTCCCCGAGTTCGGCGTGCCTACGGACCAGGGGATCGCTGTCCACGTGCCGTTCCAGCCACTCCCCGGCGTCGGTCGTCAGCGGCACGCTGATCAGGGACACCAGCGCGAGGGCCGGCAGGGCGAGGCCGAACCTGCGCATGACGGTGGGGAGGACGGCACACAGGATCAGGGCGAGCGCAGTAAGGGGTACCAGGACCACGACGACGTGCACGAACAGGATGTGTGCGGGGATGCCGTTGATCAGGTCGAGTCCCACGAGGGGCTCCTTCGGAGGGTGGTGTTCAATGCTGGACAGGGATGAGTTGGACTTCGGTGGTGTACCGAGGCCGCGGCAGGGAGGCGCCCGTTCCCTGTGCCCGGGAATGATGCTGCGGCGTGCCTCATGACCCATAGCGGCTGAATCCTGGAGTCCGCCATTCCTGGCCGTCGGGCAGAACCGCGAGTGCTTCGTAGCCGTCCAGTGTTTCCACCCAGTCCTGTGCCCCGTTGCCTCGGGCGAACGCGGCGGTGGCGTAGGTGTCGGTCAGCGTCAGGCGGGGCCCGACGAGGGTGAGGGAGGCGAACATGTCGGCAGCTCTGCCGGTGTGCGGGTCCACGATGTGACGGCCGCGTTCGGCGGTGCCGGAGGTGGCGACGGCCAGGTCGTGGCCGGCGGTGATGACGGTGGCCAGTTCACCGGGGCGTAGCGGGTGGGCGATGCCGATTCGCCACGCGGTGCCCGGGCCCGCCTGGCCGCGGAGCTGTAGGTCACCTCCACCGTTGATGCACGTGTGGTGCGCGCCTGCATCGTACAGGAGCTGGGATGCCGCTTCGGTCGCCCAGCCCTTGACGAGCCCTGAGGGGTCGAGGGTTCTTGCGGGGACGATGCTGAACCAGCCGTCGCTGGCGTGGGCGGCCTGTGCGCACAGGGACAGGACTTCGTGGACTTCGGGCGGGCAGTCCTCCAGTCGGATCTCGCCGCGGTCGAGGCGGCTGATGTGGCTGTCGGGCCGATAGGTGGAGAACACGGCATCGACCTGGTGGAGGTGGCGCACGGCCTCGGCCAGGGCGCGGCGGATGGCGGGGGTCGGCTGGTCCCGGATGTCGAACGAGAAGACGGTGCCCATGACGTGCTCGACGTGGCGCAGCCCGGTCGCGGTGTCAGGCATGGACTTGGTCCAGTGCGCTCTGGAGGGACTGGATGTAGCCCTGGCTGGTGTAGCTGGCACCGGAGACGGCGTCGATGTGCGCGCTCTGGGCTCCGAGCGCCTCCTGGGTGAGGCGGGGCAGGGCGAAGGAGGTGATCTGCTGGTCGCGGCCATTTTGGTCCGGAGCCCGGAGGACCTTGACCGAGGTGATTTTTCCCTTGGTGAGAGTGGCGGCGACCTGCACGGTTCCGTACTGGGTGTCGATGGGATCTCCGGTGAACGTGCCCGTCTCGGTGGCTTTGCCCGGCGAGGTGCCTGCGGGAGTGTGCGAGGTCGTGGGGGAACGGGGAGCCGCCCCGGCGAGGACGGGGAGCTGGTGGGGTTTGAGAGCGAGCAGGGCGGTGATCAGGGCGCTGATCCCGGTGGTGGCGAGGACGGCTCGGCGCATGACGGATCTCCTCAGAACGCGAAGGACTCGTGGTGGATGCGCCGGGCCGGGACCCCGGCTTCGCGCAGGGCCCCGATCGCGGCCTCGGTCATGCCGGGAGGGCCGCAGAGGTAGACGTCGTGCGCGGCCAGATCGGGGACCAGAGTGCTCAGGGCCAGGTCGGTGAGGGGGGAGGTGCGTCCGGCCGGTTCGTCGACGATGTAGTGCACGGCGGCCCGGCGGTGGGCGGCTATCGCGTCGAGTTCACCGCGCAGGGCGAGGTCGACGGTGCGGCGTGCCCGGTAGACGAGTGTCACCTGGCCCGGCAGCGTCTCGAAGAGCGCACGCAGGGGGGTGATGCCGACACCGCCGGCCAGGAGCAGGACCTTGGGGACGGTGCGGCGGTTCGCGGTGAAGGCGCCGTAGGGTCCTTCGGCCCACACCCGGGTGCCGGGCCTCAGGCGGGCGAGGGCGGCGCTGTGTCCGCCGGCGGCCTTGACCGTGATCCGCAGGTGGCCGGGGTGGGCGGGGGCGGAGAGGGAGTAGGGGCTGGCGGTCCACCACAGCCCGCGGGTCAGGAAGCGCCAGCGCAGGAACTGCCCCGGTTCGCCCCCGAGGTCGTCGAGGTGCCGGCCCGTGAGGTGGACGGAGACCACCCCTGGTGCTTCGGGGTGGACCGCTGCCACGCGCAGGCGGTGGCGGAGCCCCCGCCGGACGGGGACGGCGAAGCGGTAGCAGGCGACCAGGGCCGCGACACCGAGGAACAGCGTGTACCAGGCCGCCTGCGCGAGGCGGTTGTCGACGAAGTCGGCTCCGTTGGACAGCTGGTGGCCGAAGGTGAGGAAGACCGCCAGGTAGGTCGCGAAGTGCAGGTAGTGCCACGTCTCGTAACTCATCCTGCGGCGGGCGGCACGGGCGGACACGATCCCCGTGGCCACGAACAACAGGAAGCCGGCCGTGCCCTTGAGCAGGTCGGGGTAGTGAAGGACGAGTGTGGAGGTCTGGCTGACCACGTTCGTGTGGGAGGCCAGAGAGTAGCCCCAGATGATCAGCAGGGTGTGCGCAAGGGCGAGGGACACGGTGCAGCGGCCACCCCAGGCGTGCCAGCGGGCGAGCCGGTCGGTGCCGATGGTGTGATCCAGGAGCGGCATCCGGGCCATGAGCGCCAGCAGGACCGCGCAGGCGTATCCGGCCAGGAGGCCGGTGATGCGTCCCGCGCCGGTGAGCCAGCCCGCCGGGCCGACCACCGAGGTCGTGTCGCTCCACCACAGAGCCAGCACCCCCGCGACGCCGACCCAGATCACCAGCGGCACCAGGAACGGGACAAGGCTGCGGCGCGGGCGCCGGTGGCGCATCCCGCGGTTGGCATACGTCGTAGTCGTGAATGTGGTGGTCATGGGCTCCTCCGGACATGGCGCACGCTCCGGCGATGGCTGGCCAGCCTCACAGCCCAACCTCTGCGTACCTTCTGAAACGGCGCGGTCGATCGCTCTCAGCTCCGATTCAGAGGAAACTCAGAGGCACGCCTCACCCCTGCCGTGGTCTGCGCTGGGGGATGCTGGAGGAACCATGGACGAGCCGCCGCGTACACCAGCGCTTCTGCGCCGCCCGGACGGAGACCCCGTACGGATCCTCGTCGTCGACGACGAACCCGACGTCACGGATGTCCTGACCGGAGTGGTGACCGGCGAGGGCTGGCACGTGCGCACCGCTGGCGACGGCGCGACCGCGCTGGCGACGGCCCGTGATTTCCGGCCCGACGCGGTGGTTCTGGACTGGATGCTGCCCGACCTGGACGGCCTCCAGGTCCTGCGGGCCCTCAGAGGTGAGATGCCCGAGGTGTGCGTCCTGTTCCTGACGGCCCGGGACGCGGTCGAGGACCGCATCGCCGGGATCACAGCGGGCGGTGACGACTACGTCACCAAGCCCTACAGCCTGGAGGAAGTCCTGGCCCGGCTGCGAGGGCTGCTGCGGCGGGCCGGCATGAGCGCCGGACCGGGCACGAACCGGCTCACCGTCGGTGACCTCACCATGGACGAGGAAGCCCGGGAGGTCCGGCGCGGCGGGGCCGTGGTCGAACTGTCCCGCACCGAGTTCGAACTCCTGCGCTTCCTCATGCGCAACCCGCGCCGGGTCCTGTCCAAGGACCAGATCCTCGACCGGGTCTGGGCCTACGACTTCGGCGGCCGCGCCCACATCGTCGAGCTCTACATCAGCTACCTGCGCAAGAAGATCGACGCCGGACGCACCCCGATGATCCACACCGTGCGCGGCGTCGGCTACGTCCTCAAGCCGGAAACCTCGTGAGGCGCCTGCCGCCCCGCACTCTGCGCGGCCAGCTCACTGCCGGACTCGTCACCCTGCTCGCCATCGCCTGCCTCGTCGTCGGGATCACCACCGCCCTCGCTCTGCGGGGCTTCCTGATGGGGCGCCTGGACGAGCAGCTCTCCGCGTCCGGCGGCCGGTTCGCAGCCAGTCTGGAACACGAGGGCAAGCCCGATGCCGACAACCGCCCCGACACCCGGGGCCAGGCCGAGGCGACCTTCGGCGCCCGCCTCCTGGGCGACACCGTCACCCAGGCCGCCGTCGTCGACGACGCCATCGACCGCCCCCTCCGGCTCACCCCCGAAGACCGCCGCACCCTGGAGAGGATCCCCGTGGACGGAGAGGGGCACAGCATCCGCCTCTCCGGTCTGGGGAAGTACCGCGTCACGGCTGTCCGGGGCGACGACCAGGACACCTTGATCACCGGCCTGCCCCTGCACCCGGTGGAAGAGACCGTCCACCGCCTCGAAGCGGTCGAAGCCGTCCTGTTCGGTGCCGCCCTCGTGGCGACCGGCACCGCGGGAGCCGTGTGGGTACGGATCTCCCTGCGCCCTCTCCAGAAGGTCACCGCCCATGCGGCGGAGGTCGCCGGACTGCCGCTCGCCAGCGGCGAGATCGCCATGCCCGGCCCCCTCCGCGGCATCGACCCCCGCACCGAGGTCGGTCAGGTCGGCACCGCCCTCAACCACATGCTCGGCCACGTCGAAGACGCCCTCACGCGTCGGCAGGCCAGCGAGGAACGCCTACGGCACTTCGCCGCCGACGCCAGCCACGAACTGCGCACCCCCGTCGCCAACATCCGCGGCCACGCCGAACTCGCCCTGCGCCACCAGGGCCCCGTCCCCACCGAAGTCCGCCACGCCCTGGAACGCATCGACCGCGAGTCCCTGCGCATGACCCGCCTTGTCGATGACCTGCTGCTTCTCGCGCGTCTTGACGCCGGACGGCCCCTCGAACACGAGCCGGTCGACCTGACCCTGCTGATCCTGAACGCGACGGACGACGCCCGCGCCGCCGGCCCCGGCCACCACTGGCTCCTCGACCTCCCCGAAGAACCGGTCACCGTCATCGGCGACGCCCACCGCCTCCAACAGGCGATCGGCAACCTTCTCGCCAACGCCCGAATCCATACGCCGGCCGGCACCGACGTGACTATTACGCTCACGACGGAACAGAGCACCGTCCTCGTGGACGTGAGTGACAACGGCCCTGGCATCCCCGACGAACTCCAACCCGAAGTCTTCGGCCGTTTTGTCCGCGCCGACCACGCCCGCTCCCGCAGCACGGGAAGCACCGGCCTGGGCCTTGCCATCGTCCACGCAGTGATCACCGCCCACGGCGGAACCGCCACCGTCACCAGCAGCCCCGGACACACCACCTTCCGCCTCGCACTCCCAGGCTGAACTGTTCGCGCTGCCACTCCTTCGGGGCCACCTTGCCGCCGCGGGTGCGGCGGGTGCTTCCAGCGGGCACCTCACAGGTCGGACAGCCGAACTGATCGGCGGCGGCCGGTTCGGCGGGCTGGGGCATGTCGCAGAACCCATCGCGAGAGGCATGGTGCGAAAGCTGTTTCGCGAGAGGTTGTGAGAACGGAGATCGTTGGGTAAACCGGACACGGTCCGGCGGGGGCTCCGGTCTCTCGGGGACTACTCATTTCTGTGAGCACGGGGTGTGCACGCGTGGCCTGGGGCTGCGGCCGGCGGTCCGGCCCGCTCCCGTATCGTCTCCCGATATCGGAGTACGTAACGTGCGCGGCTGGGCCGCCGAGGGAGTGGGCCATGAGCAAGCCATCGACCGCCGCCGGAATGCCGGACGAACTTCAGCGGCGGCTCGGGGTGTCCGACGCCGTGGTGATCGGCCTGGGGTCGATGATCGGCGCGGGGATCTTCGCCACTCTGGCTCCGGCCGCGCACGCCGCCGGGTCCGGGCTGCTGATCGGCCTGGCGGTCGCTGCCGTGGTCGCCTTCTGCAACGCCACCTCCTCGGCCCGGCTCGCGGCCTGCTACCCGGCCTCCGGCGGCACCTACGTCTACGGCCGCGAACGCCTCGGAGACTTCTGGGGCTACCTGGCCGGGTGGTCCTTCGTGGTCGGCAAGACCGCCTCCTGCGCGGCGATGGCCCTCACCGTCGGCTCGTACGTCTGGCCCGGCCAGGCGCACGCGGTCGCGGTGGCCGCGGTGGTGGCGTTGACCGCGGTGAACTACGCCGGGGTGCAGAAGTCCGCGTTCCTGACCCGGGTGATCGTGGCCGTGGTCCTGGCGGTGCTCGCCGCGGTGGTGGTCACCTCCCTCACCTCCGCCACGGCGGACGCGGCCCACCTCGACGTCGGCTCGGACGCCACGGCCGGCGGGGTGCTCCAGGCGGCGGGCCTGCTGTTCTTCGCGTTCGCCGGATACGCGCGCATCGCCACCCTCGGCGAGGAGGTCCGCGACCCCGCGCGCACCATCCCCCGGGCCGTCCCGCTCGCGCTCGGCATCACCCTGGTCGTCTACGTCGCCGTCGCCGTCGCCGTGCTGACGGTCCTCGGCCCCAACGGGCTGGCACAGGCCGCGGCCCCGCTGTCGGACGCGGTCCGGGCGGCCGGCGTCGACCGGCTGACCCCTGTCGTGCGGGTGGGCGCCGCCGTGGCCGCGCTCGGCTCCCTGCTCGCGCTGATCCTCGGGGTCTCCCGCACCACCCTGGCGATGGCCCGGGACCGGCACCTGCCACACGCCCTGGCCGCCGTCCACCCCCGGTTCAAAGTGCCGCACCGCGCCGAACTGCTGGTGGGCGCCGTGGTCGCGGTCCTCGCCGCGACGGCGGACGTACGCGGGGCCATCGGGTTCTCCTCCTTCGGCGTCCTGGCGTACTACGCCATCGCCAACGCCTCCGCCTGGACGCTCACCGAGGACGAAGGACGGCCGAACCGGCTGATCCCGGCCGGCGGGCTGGCCGGATGCCTGGTGCTGGCCTTCGCCCTGCCCCTGTCCTCGGTGGTCTCCGGGGCCGTGGTGCTGGCCTTCGGCGCCGCCGCCTACGGACTCCGCCGCGCTCTGACCGCCCGCAGGCCGTAACTTCCGCGCCTGCCACTACGGGGCGTCGTCACCGAGGACTTCGCGAGCCAGCTCCACGAGCGCCCTGCGGTCCTCGGCCAGGGCCTTCCTGCCCGCCTCCGTCGCCGTGTAGACACGCCGGGTACGGCCGTCGACCACCCGCTGCTCGGAGACCAGCAACCCGTCGGTCTCCAGCCGGTGCAGCGTCGGGTACAGGGTGCCGGGGCTGATCCGGTAGCCGTGGCGGGCCAGCTCCTCGGTCATCCACGCGCCGTGGATCTCCTCCCCGGCCGCGTGGTGCAGGATGTGCAGCCGCACCGCACCCCGCTGGAACTCCCGCATTCCGGCCCACCTCCGGCAGTGACGAAACCGATATCGGCATCCGATCCTACGCCCGTGCGGGATGCCGCCTCGTCCAGCCGACGTGACCATCACCCCGCCCAGGGCCGGGTCCTGCCCGCGCGGCGGGCCGCCGCCGACGCGCACGGCATCCAAGTGGGAGGCGCGGGGCGGCGGTCGTTTCGCCGGACGGACGGGCCCCATGCCCCGGGCTCGATGAATACATGGCCGGCATAGGGCCCGGATAGGCCGCCCTTCAAACATGGCCATAACCGACCACACGAAGGGGCGTCGAACTGATGAGCGAGCAGCAACAGACCGAAGAGACCCTGTACCGCGTCGTGCTCAACGACGAGGAGCAGTACTCGATCTGGTGGGCCGACCGCGCCCTGCCGGCCGGCTGGCACGCCGAGGGTACCGAGGGCACCCGCGAGGAGTGCCTCGCGCGCATCGCCGAGATCTGGACCGACCTGCGACCGCTGAGCCTGCGCCGCCGCATGGACGCCACCGCCGCCTGACCGAACTGGCCG
Source organism: Streptomyces sp. NPDC102437 (assembly GCF_044765565.1). NCBI lineage: Bacteria > Bacillati > Actinomycetota > Actinomycetes > Kitasatosporales > Streptomycetaceae > Streptomyces > Streptomyces sp. NPDC102437. The sequence goes on from NZ_JBIWKI010000014.1 coordinate 127,457, forward strand.
CCGGATCCGAGGCCGGGCCCGACCCCCACCGCGCCGCCCGATCCCGATGGAGGAGAGACTGTGAACGACCGCATGCTGTCGGGTTCGTACGCCGGTGCGACCACTGCCCGGCCCAAAACCGCGCCCCTGTTGCCCGCGCTGTTCGCCGCCCAGCGCACCCGTACGCCCGACGCGCCCGCCGTGATCGGTGCCGACGGAAGCATGGTCACGTACGCCGGACTCGGCGCGCGCGCCGCCCTGTTCGCCACCCGGCTGCACGCCCTGGGCGTGCGCCCCGGCGACTTCGTGGGCGTGTGCCTGCACCGCGGGCCCGACCTGGTCGCCGGGCTCCTCGGCGTCTGGCTGGCGGGCGGTGCCTACGTACCGCTCGACCCCAACCACCCCGAGAGCCGCATCGCCCTCGTCCTCGACGACGCGCGGGCACCGGTGGCCCTCGCCGAGCGGTCCACCGCCGACAAGCTGCCCGCGGCCACCCGCGTACTGCTCGCCGAGGACGTCACCGGCGAGCAGCACCAGGATCTCGACGGCGAACAGGCCCCGGCAGCACCGGAGTTCGTCGCCGAACCGGCCCGGCCCGCCTACGTCCTGCACACCTCCGGCTCCACCGGCCGACCCAAGGGCGTCCTCGTCCCGCACGAGGGCATCGCCAACCGGGTGCGCTGGCTGGCCCACCGCCACCGGCTCGGCCCCGCCGACCGGGTGCTGCTCAAGACCACCGTCGGCTTCGACGCCGCCGGACTGGAGCTGTTCTCCCCGCTCATCAGCGGCGCCGCCCTCGTGCTCGCCCCCGAAGGCGCCGAGCGCGACCCCGCGACCCTGCTCGCCGCCGTCGCCGACCACGGCGTCACCGTCCTGCAGGGCGTCCCCTCCGTCTACCGGCGCCTCGTCGACGAACCCGGCTGGGAGCGCGCCACCGCCCTGCGCCTGGTCTTCAGCGCCGGCGAACCCCTCCACGCCGACCTGTGCCGCCGCATCCTCGAACGTGCACCCGGCGTACGGATCTGGAACACCTACGGACCCACCGAGGCGTCCGTCGACATCACCGAGCACCAGTGGGACCCGGACCGGGACACCGGCGCCGTCCCCATCGGACGCCCCATCGGCAACATGCGCGTGGTCGTCCTCGACCCGGCGGGACGGCCCGTGCCCGTCGGCGTCCCCGGCGAACTCCACGCGGGCGGCATCGGGCTCGCCCTCGGCTACCTCGGCCGCCCGGACCTGACCGCCGAACGCTTCGTGCCCGACCCGCACAACGAGGGACAGCGGCTCTACCGCACCGGCGACAAGGTGCGCTGGCGCGCCGACGGCGTCCTCGAATACCTCGGCCGCCTCGACCAGCAGGTCAAGGTCAACGGCGTACGGATCGAGCCCGGCGAGGTCGAGGCCGCGCTCGCCGCCCACCCCTGGGTGCGCACCGCCGTCGCCGCCGCCGTGCCCGACCCGGCCGGCGCGGGCCACCGCCTCGCCGCCTGGGTGCAGCCGCGCGGTGAGGCGCCCCGCCCCGACGAGCTGCGCGCCTTTCTGCGCCGCACCCTGCCAGATGTGCTGGTGCCTTCCGTGTTCGTCACCGTCGACGAGTGGCCGCTCACCGCCAGCGGGAAGATCGACCGGGGCGCGCTGCCCGACCCGGCCGAGAGCCGCACCGAGACCGTGTACGTACCGGTGCGCGACGCCACCGAAAGGGCCGTCGCCGAGATCTGGGCACAGCTGACCGGGGTGCCCGCCGGGGATATCGGCGCCACCCACGACTTCTTCCAGCTCGGCGGCTCGTCCCTGATGCTGACCCGGCTCTCCGAGCTCCTGTCCGCGTCGGCGGGCACCCGCGTACCGCTGCGCGCCCTGTTCACCGCGACCACCGTCGAGACCCAGGCCGCGCTGCTCGGCCGCCCCCTCGACCCGACCGGCGACGACCACCTTGCCGAAACGGTCCTTCCCGTACCCCGCAAGCCCCAGGGACTGCCGCTCTCGCCCGGCCAGCAGGGCATGTGGCTGCTCGACCGGCTGCGCCCCGGCAGCAGCGAATGGAACGCCCCCGCCTTCTTCACCCTGCCCGCCGAGTACAGCGACGCCACCGTCGCCGCCGCGCTGGGCGCACTCGCCGACCGGCACGAGATCCTGCGCACCCGCTACGTCCTGCACGGCACCGAGCCCGTCCAGATCGCCGACGCGCCCGGCACCCGGCCGCCCCGGCTGCGCACCGCGCTCGCCGCGACCGCCGACGAGCTGAACGCGCTGGTGCAGGAGGAGTTCGCCCGCCCCTTCGACCTGGAGAACGGCCCGGTCTGGCGGGCCCTGACCGTACGCCGGGGGACCGAGCACCTGCACGTGATCCTCTCGCTGCACCACATCGCCTGCGACGGCTGGTCCTCCGTCGTCCTGGAGCGCGACCTCAAGGCGCTCGCCGAGGCCGCGCACACCGGCACGGACGCCCGGCTGCCCGAGCTCCCGGTGCAGTACGCCGACCACGCCGCCCACCGGCGCGCCCGGCTCACCGACACGTTCCTCGCGCGCGAACTCGACCACTGGAAGCGGGTGCTGGACGGCATCGTCCCGCTCGACCTGCCCACCGACCGACCCCGCCCCCCGGTGCGCGACGCGCACGGCGCCGTCCACCTCTTCACCGTCCCGGCCGCCCTCACCGAGCGCGTCGCGGCCCTCGGCCGCAGCTGCGGGGCAACCCTCCAGCAGACCCTGCTCACCGCGTTCGCCGCGCTCGTCGCCCGCCTCACCGGCCGCTGGGACGTCCCGGTCGGCATCCCGGTGGCCGGCCGCGAGCGGCCCGAGACCGCCGATGTCGTCGGGTTCTTCCTCAACACCCTCGTGCTGCGCTGCGACGCCGCCGCCGGCGACACCTTCCGCGACGCCGTCGTCCGCGTCCGCGACACCGCCCGGGAGGCCTTCGCCCACCAGGAGCTGCCGTTCGACCGGCTCGTCGCCGAGCTCGACGAGAGCCGCGACGCCGCCCGCACCCCGCTCTACCAGGTGATGTTCGACCTGCACGAGGAGGGCCGTACCGGCACCGCGACCTCCTCCGGCGACCTCGACGCCTTCCGGGGCGCCTGGCAGGCCGCCCGCACCGACCTCACGTTCGTCGTGCAGCGCCAGGACGACGGCTCCCTGCTCGGGATGGCCGAGTACGCCACCGCCCTGTTCGACCCGGCCACCGTCGAACGGTTCGCCGACTGCTGGACCCGCCTGCTGGAGGCGGTCGCCGACGACCCGTGGGTACGGCTGGGCACCGCCGACATCCTGCCCGCCGCACTGCGCGCCGCACTCGTGTCCCACGGCCCCGGCCCGGCCGGCCCGGGGGACACGATCACCGAGGCGGCCGAGGGCGGCGTGCACACCGCGATCGCGGAGGTGGCCCGGCGCTCCCCCGAGGACCCGGCCGTCGTCTGCGGCGACGAGACCTGGACGTACGAACGGCTGACCCGCCGCGCCGAATTCCTCGGCCACCGGCTGCGCGACCTCGGCGCCGGCCCGGAGACCACCGTCGCCGTGCTGCTCGGCCGCACCCCCGAGCTGCTCGCCACGATCCTCGGCAGCTGGCACGCCGGCGCCGCCCATGTGCCGCTCGACCCGGGCGCGCCCGACGACCGGATCGCCCATGTGCTCACCGACTCGCGGGCGGGCGTCCTCGTCACGGACACGGCGGGCGCCGCACGCCTCGCCAGCATCCACCGGGGCGCCGTCCTCACCCTGGACACCGAACCGGACGCCGCACCGCCGGCGGACGCCGAGCCGCTGCCCGCAGGGGACGGCACCCGCCTCGCCTACCTGATGTACACCTCCGGCTCCACCGGCCGGCCCAAGGGGGTCGCCGTCGAGCACCGCACCCTGCTGCCGACGCTGCGCGCCTTCCAGGCCCACCTGGACTTCGGGCAGGGGCCCGACGACGCCTACCTCGCCCTGGCCCAGCCCACGTTCGACATCTCCTGGACCGAGCTCGTCATGCCGCTCGTCGCGGGCGGCCGGGTCGTCCTCGCCCAGGACCACGAACTGCGCGACCACCGTGCCCAGCTGGCCCTGCTCGACCGGCACGGCGTCAGCCACCTCCAGGCCGCCCCCGCGCACTGGCAGATGCTGATCGACGCCGGCTTCGGCCGCCGCCCGCTGGTCGGCAAGACCGGCGGCGAGGACTGCCCGCCCGCCCTCGCCCGCGAGCTCTCGCGCAGACTGCGACGGTTCATCAACGAGTACGGGCTCACCGAGACGACCATCGCCTCCACCCGGTGGGACGCGCACGACACCGCGCAGTCCACCCCCATCGGCCGCCCCTACCCGCACTGCACGGTCCGGGTCCTGGACGAGAACCTCACGCCCGTGCCGTACGGGGTGACCGGCGAGCTGTGCATCGGCGGGACCGCCCTCGCCCGCGGCTACCACGGCAGGCCCGGCCTGACCGCCGCCGTGTTCGTGCCCGACCCGTACGGCGAGCCCGGCGCCCGCCTCTACCGCAGCGGCGACATGGCCCGCATGCTGCCCGACGGCACCCTGGAGTTCGCCGGGCGCGCCGACGGCCAGGTCAAGATCCGCGGCAGGCGGGTGGAGACCGGCGAGGTCCAGGGCGTCCTGGCCGAACACCCCGCCGTCGCCCAGGCCGTGGTCACCGTCCACGGCACCGGCCCCGACGCCGCGCTCGTCGCCTACTGGGTGGCCGCCGACGACATGCCCGTACCCGGCGACAGCGCACTCCTGGACCACTGCGCCCGCAGGCTGCCCGACTACATGGTCCCCGCGCTGCTCGTGCCGATCACCACCGTGCCGCTCACCCGGCACGGCAAGGTCGATACCGCGGCCCTGCCCACGCCCGACCTCGCCGCCGCGCTCGCCGACGAGCCGTACACCGCGCCCGAAGGCCCCGTCGAGGAGATCATCGCCGGGATCTGGGCCGAGGTGCTGCTCGGCCCCGACGCCGTCGCGGGCCACCGGATCGGCTCCCGCCAGGGGTTCTTCCGCAGCGGCGGGAACTCCGTGCGCGCCGCCCAGGTCATCGCCCGCATCCAGGAGGAGTTCGACGTCGAACTGCCCCTGCGCGCCGTCTTCGAACGCCCCACCGTCGCCCGGCTCGCCGAAGCCGTGGAAGAGGCCGTGACGGCCGAGATAGAGACGCTCACCGAAGCCGAACTCGCCCTCGCCCACAGGGAGTACCAGTCGTGACCGCACCCACCGCGCCGACGCAGCCCACGCAGGAGGAGCTGCGCGCCGAGCTCCTGCGCCGCCGCCTCGCCGGGCGCGCCGGGCGAGGCACCGAGACCCCCGTCCGCAGCGCCGCGATCCCGCGCGCCGACCGCACGAAGCCCCTTGAACTCTCCGCCGGACAGCGCCAGTTGTGGTTCCTGCACCAGCTCGACCCGCAGAGCCCCGAGTACCTGCTGCCGATGGCGTACCGGCTGCGCGGCCCGCTCTCGACGGGCACCCTCCAGCGGGCCTTCGACTCGCTCGCCGCCCGCCACGAGATCCTGCGCACCCGCTACGTCCTGGACGCGGCCGACCCCCGCCAGGTCGTCGACCCGGCCGGGCCCGTCGACCTCGCCGTCACCGACCGGCCCGGCCTCGACGCCGCCGCCCGCGACGCGGCCGCCGTCGCCTTCACGGAGGCCCGCGCCGCCGAGACCTTCGACCTGGCCGCCGACCACCCAATGCGGGTGCGGCTGCTGCGCTTCGCCCCCGACGACCACGTCCTGCTCGTCGTCATGCACCACATCGCCTGCGACGCGCTGACCCGCCCGCTGCTCCTGGCCGACCTCGCCGCCCTGCACCGGGGCGTGGAACTGCCCGGACTGCCCGTCCAGTACGCCGACTACGCGGCCTGGGCCGCCCGCCGGCAGAGCGGCCCCGAAGCCGACCGCGGCCTCGACCACTGGCGCCGGGAGCTCGCCGGCGTCGAACCGCTCGCCCTGCCCACCGACCGGCCCCGCCCCGCCGTACGCACCTGGGGCGGCGCCACGCACGGCTTCGACGTCCCCGCCGCCACCGCCACCGCGCTGCGCGGGGTCGCCCGCGACGGCGACGCCACGCTCTTCATGGTCCTGCTCACCGCCTACCAGACCCTGCTCGGCCGCTACACCGGCAAGCGGGACGTCTCGGTCGGCACCGCCGTCTCCGGACGCACCCGCCCCGAACTGCGGCAGATGGCCGGATACGCGTACAACACCCTGGTGCTGCGGGCCCGCTGGGGTGCCGACCCGGCCTTCCGGGACGTACTCGCCGCCAACCGCACCACCGTGCTGGACGCCTTCGACCACCAGGAGACGCCGTTCGACCGGATCGCCGACGAACTGGAGCCCGAGCGCGACCTGTCGACCACACCGCTCTTCCAGGTCATGTTCGACCTCGCGTCCGGCGAGGGGGCCGACGGACCCGATCTGCCCGGCATCACCGCCGAGCCCGTCCCGGCCGCCGGTGCCATCGCCCGCTTCGACCTCACCCTGCACCTCACCGAACGCGCCGACGGCACCCTGCACGGCAGCCTCGAATACGCCACAGCCCTCTTCGACGCGGCCACCGCCGCCCGGATCGCCGGGCACTACACCCGGCTCCTCGCCCAGATCGCCGCCACCCCCGACGCCCCGCTCTCCACCCTCGACCCGATCGGCCCCGAGGAGCGCGCCCTGCTCCTCGACGGGCCGGCCACCCCCGTCGGCACCGATCACGCCCTCGACGCCACCGCCCTGCGCCCCGTCCTGGAGACCATCCTGGAACAGGCCACGGCCACCCCCGACGCCATCGCCCTGCGCCACGGCGACACCACGTACACCTACCGCAGGCTCGCCGAGGAGTCGGAGCGCCACGCCCGCCGGCTCACCGGGCTCGGCGTCGGCCCCGAGGACACCGTCGCCGTCCTCCTGGACCGCTCGCCGGACCTGGTCGCCGCCCTGCTCGGCATCTGGCGCGCGGGCGCCGCGTACGTACCCGTGGACCCCGGCTACCCGGACGAGCGCGTCGGTCACATGCTGGCCACCACCGGCACCAGGACCGTCCTCACCGAGACCCGCTACGCCGGCCGCTTCGAGGGCCCCGCAGTCCCGGTCGCCGACGAAGCCGGCCCCGCCTCCCTGGTCACCGACGAAGACGGCCTCACCGTCCTGGTCGCCGACGACCCGGCCGAGCAGGCCGCCCGCGCGTCCGCCACCGCCGCCCTGCCCGCCGGGTACGACCTCGACGCGCTGGCCTACGTCATCTACACCTCCGGCTCCACCGGCCGCCCCAAGGGCGTCCTCGTCACCCACCGCGGCCTGGCCAACTACCTCGGCTGGACCGTCCAGGCCTACGCGGGCGCCGGCCCCGGCGGCGCCCCGCTGTTCTCGTCGGTCGCCTTCGACCTCGGCGTACCCGACCTGTACGCGCCGCTGATGACCGGCCGGAGCGTCGACCTGCTCCCGCAGGACTTCGACACCGCCGACCTCGGCGCCCTGCTCGCCGCAGGCGCCCCGTACGCCTTCATCAAACTCACCCCCGGCCATCTCGACCTGCTCCAGCAGCAGTTGACGGACGACCAGATCAAGGGCCTGGCCGGTCTCGTCATCGCCGCCGGGGACTCCTTCACCGCCCGGCTCGCCGAGCGCTGGACCACCTCGGCGGGCCCCGACGGCACCCGCCTCGCCGCCGAGTACGGCCCCACCGAGATCACCGTCGGCAACTCCGCGTACTTCCTCGACGGGCCCGTCACCACCGAACTCGTCCCCATCGGCCGCGCCGTCCCGCACACCACCATGTACGTCCTCGACGAGCACCTGCGCCCGTTGCCCGTCGGTGTGCCCGGCGAGGTGTGGATCGGCGGCATCGGCGTCGCCCGCGGCTACGCGGGCCGCCCCGACCTGACCGCCGAACGCTTCGTGCCCGACCCCTACGGCCCGGCCGGCGCCCGGCTCTACCGCACCGGCGACATCGCCCGCGTACTGCCCGACGGCAACCTCGACTTCGTCGCCCGCGCCGACCACCAGGTCAAACTCCGCGGCTACCGCATCGAGCCCGGCGAGATCGAGTCCGCGCTCACCGCGGACCCGGCCGTCGCCGAAGCCGTCGTCCTGGTCCGCGAGGACAGCCCCGGCGCCAAGGAACTCGTCGCCTACGTCGTCCCCGCCGAAGGCGCAGGACCCGACGACCTCACCCCGGCCGCGCTGCGCGCCCGCGTCGGCGAGACCCTCCCGTCGTACATGGTGCCCGCCGCCTACCTCACCCTCGGCGCCCTGCCGCTGACCGCCAACGGCAAGCTCGACCGCCGCGCGCTGCCCGCCCCGGGCCGCGCCGCCACCGCCGTCGGCGACTACGTCGAGGCCCGCGACGCCACCGAGGGCGCCATCGCGGGGATCTGGGCCACCGTCCTGGGCCGCGACACCGTCGGCGTCCACGACAACTTCTTCGAACTCGGCGGCGACTCCATCCGCGCCGTCACCCTCGTCGGCGCGCTGCGCGAGGCCGGCTGGGAGACCAGCGTCCGCGACATCTTCGCCCACCGCACCGTGGCCCGGCTGCGCGCAGCCCTCGGCGACGCCGACGGGGCCGGACCGGGCACCACCGTCGCCCGGTTCGCCCTCATCGGCGAGGCGGACCGGGCCGCGCTGCCCGCCGACGTCACCGACGCCTACCCCGTCTCGCTCACCCAGGCCGGGATGCTCGTCGAGATGTACGGCGAGAGCACCGAGAACCGCTACCACAACATCACCTCCTTCCGGATCCGCGACGAACTCCCCTTCGACCAGGAGGCGTTCCAGCGGGCCGCCGATCTGATCGTCGAACGCCACGAGGTCATGCGGACCTCCTTCGCGCTCGACGGCTACTCCCGGCCGCTCCAGCTCGTCCACGCCGCGTCGCGGATGCCCTGCGTCTTCGACGACCTGCGCCACCTGCCGGCCACCCGACGCGAACTGGCCCTCTGGGAGTTCGCCGACCGCGACCGCGAAGAGCTCTTCGACCTCACCCGCGCACCGCTCATGCGGATGGCCGTCCACCTCCTCGACGACGAGAGCTGGTGGCTGTCCATCACCGAGTGCCACCCCGTCATCGAAGGCTGGAGCTACCACTCCCAGCTGATGGAGATGCTCCGCGCCTACCGCGCGCTGCGCTCCGGCGCCGAGCCCGAGCCCGCCCCGCCCGTGCCCGCCGTCCGCTACGCCGACTTCGTCGCCGGCGAACTGCGTTCCCTGGACGACCCGGCCGACCGCGAGCACTGGCGCCACATGGTCGACACCTATGAGCGGTTCAGCGTCCCTGCCGGATGGCAGGGCGACGACGAGGGCGACGAGCGCTACCGCATCGACATCCCGCTCGGCGACGTCGAACCGGGCCTGCGCGCGCTGGCCACCGCCGCCGAGGTCCCCTACAAGAGCGTCCTGCACGCCGCGCACAGCAAGGTCCTCTCGCTGCTCACCGGCGCCGAGCGGTTCCGCGGCGGCATGGTCGCCGACGCACGCCCCGAGGAGGCGGGCGCCGAACGCGTCTCCGGCATGTACCTCAACTCGGTGCCCTTCCCGTACGAGCGCACCGCCGCGACCTGGGGCGAACTCGCCCAGCAGGTCTTCGCCCGCGAGGTCGAGCTGTGGCCGCACCGCCGCTACCCGATGCCCGCCATGCGCAGACCCGGCGGCGAATCCCACCTCATCGACGTCCTCTTCCACTACCTGGACTTCCACCAGGTCGACACCGAGCTCATCGACATCATGGCCAGCCGCGACGACAGCCCCAACGAGTTCCGGCTCGTCGTCGGTACCCCCGTGCGCGGCCACCTGTCCATCGCCTCCCGCACCCGCACCCTCTCCCGGGGCCGGGCCAAGCGCCTCGCCGCGCTCTACACCGCCGTCTTCGCCGACATGGCGCGCACCGGCGCCGACGGCGACGCCCGCGGCGCCTACCCCGACGCTTACGAGCGCGGCGCCCTCGCCGCACCCGCCCTGCCGCACTCCGACACCCCCGCCGACGTGCTCGGCGCTTTCGAGGCACAGGCCGCCCGGACCCCGACGGCCCCTGCGCTCTCCTTCGGATCCACCAGCCACTCCTCCACCACCAGCTCCTCCACCACCCTCTCCTACGCCGCGCTCGACGCCCGCGCCGAGGCTGTCGCCCACCGGCTGCGCGCCCTCGGCGCCGGGCCCGAGACCCGTGTCGCCGTGCTCCTGGACCGGGGCCCCGACCTGGTGGCCGCGCTCCTGGGCGTCTGGAAGGCGGGCGCCGCGCAGGTGCCCGTGGACCCCTGCACCCCCGACGCCCGGATCGCCGGCACCGAGTTCACGCTCGCGGTCACCGAACGCCGCCACGCCGCCCGCCTGGGCGACGTCCCGCTCGTGGTCGCCGAGGACCTCACCGACGCCCCCGTACCCGCCCGGCCCGCCACCGCCCACGCCCCGGACCGGCTCGCGTACGTCCTGCACACCTCCGGCTCCACCGGCACCCCCAAGGGCGTCGAGATCAGCCACCGGTCCCTCTCCCACTACCTGCACTGGGCGGTCGAGCAGTACGCGGCGGCGGGCACCGGCGGCGCGCCGTGGTTCACGTCCGTCGGCTTCGACCTCGGAATTCCCGCACTGTACGCACCCCTGATGACCGGGCAGACCGTGCGGCTGCTCCCGCAGTCGTACGGGCCGGGGGAGTTCGGCGCCGAACTCCTCAAGGGCGCGCCCTACTCCTTCGTCGGGCTCACCCCCGGCCATCTGACGCTCCTGGAAGCCCAGTTGACCGACGCCGAACTCGGCTCCCTGGCCGCGCTCGCCGTCTGCGCGGGCGACGCCTACCCGGCCGCCCAGGCCGACCGCGTCGCCGCCCGCATCGGGTCCGGCGGCATGGTCCTCGCCGCCGAGTACGGCCCCACCGAGACCACCGTCGCCGCCACCGCCCTGCGCGTCCTGCCCCGGCACCGGAACCGGCACCGCGGCGCACCGCGCCCCCTCGCGGCAGCGGCCGGTGTCCAAGCCGGGCTCCAGCACGCCGACACCCTGCACGCCCCCGAGCGGCCCCGCGCCCCGCGCTCCCTTGTGGGCCTCGGCTCTCCGCTCCCGGGCGTCACCCTGCGGCTCCTGGACGGCGCGCTGCGGCCGGTCCCCGACGGCATCGCCGGTGAGGTGTACCTCGGCGGCGACGGGCTCGCCCGCGGCTACGCCGGACGCCCCGACCTGACCGCCGCCGCGTTCCTGCCCGACCCCTACGGACTGCCGGGCGCCCGCATCTACCGCACCGGGGACCTGGCCCGCCGGCTCCCCGGCGGCGCCCTGGAGTTCCTCGGCCGCGCCGACGACCAGGTCAAGATCCGGGGACACCGAGTCGAACCCGGCGAGGCCGAGGCCGCGCTCGCCGCCGACCCCTCCGTACGCGAAGCCCTCGTCGCGGCCGTCGACGCCGCCGACGGCGGCAAGCGCCTCGCGGCCTGGGTGGTGCCCGCCGAGGGGCACACCGTCTCCGTGCCTGCCCTGCGCGACCGCCTGCGCGCGGTGCTGCCCGCCGCTGTCATCCCGGCGACCGTCACGGCCCTGCCCGCGCTCCCGCTCGGCGCGAACGGCAAACGCGACCGGTTCGCCCTGGTGGCCCGCGCCGCCACCGCCGCCGACGCCCCCTACGTGGAGCCGCGCACCGACACCGAGCGACAGCTCGCCGCCGTCTGGGCCGAGGTGCTCGGCCTCGAACAGGTCGGCGTGCACGACGACTTCAGGGACCTCGGCGGCGACTCCCTGCTCGTACCGCCCCTGCTGCTCGCCGCCCGCAGGGCCGGGCTCCCGCTCGACCTCGCGACCGCGCTGCGCCACCACACGGTGGAGCGACTGGCCGCCGCACTCGACGTCCGTACGGCCCACGACCCGGCCCAGGAAGGCTGACCCCATGCGTCATCTGATCTCCATCGACGACCTCACCGACGCGGAGCTGCGGCGGATCGTGGACCGCGGTGCCGAGTTCTCCGCCGGTCTCGCCCGGCGGCCCGCACCGCTGGACGGCCAGGTGGTCGGCGTCTACTTCGCCAAGACCTCCACCCGCACCCGTACCGCCTTCTCCTCCGGCTCGCTGCGGCTGGGCGGCTCCCTCATCGCCTACGGACCCGGCGACCTCCAGCTCAACACCGGCGAGACCACCGAGGACACCGGCCGGGTGCTGTCCGGGATGCTCGACGTCCTCGTCGCCCGGACCGCCGGGCCCGAGGCAGAACTGCGTGGCTGGGCACGGCAGGGGACCATGTCCGTGGTCAACGCCATGACCGCCGAGGAACACCCCACCCAGGCGCTCACCGACCTCACCACACTGGTACGCCACTTCGGCCACGTCGACGGCCTGCGCATCCTGTACGCGGGCGAGGGCAACAACACGGCGGCGGCGCTCGCGCTCGCCCTCACCCGCTTCCCCGGCGTCCACTTCGAGGTCCGCACCCCGCCCGGCTACGGCCTCGGCGAGTCGATCGCCCACCGGGCCCGCGCCCAGGCCGCCCGCACCGGTGCCACTCTGGTCGAGCGGCACGACATGGACGGGCTGACCGGCGGCTACGACGTGATCTACACGACCCGCTGGCAGACCACCGGCACCAGCAAGCCCGACCCCGACTGGCGGAACGTCTTCGCCCCGTTCCGGATCACGCCCGCCCTGTGGGAGACCAGCCCGGACGCCGTGTTCATGCACGACCTGCCCGCCCACCGGGGCGAGGAGGTCGTGGCGGAGGTGCTGGACGGACCGCACAGCATCGCCTTCGCCCAGGCCACCAACAAGATGCACAGCGCGATGGCGGTACTGGAGTTCGTCCGCACCGCCGCGAAGGCCGAGGAGTCCACGAGGGCCGAGGAGCCCGGGGCGACCCCGTCCGGGAACCGCACCCTGGTGGCCGCGCGATGAGACCCGCGACCGATACCGCGACAGACTCCGCGCCCGACTCGGTGACCGACCCGGCGGCACTGTCGTGGCTGCTGGCCGCCGAGCAACGGGACGACGCCGACGCCGTACCGGAGGACGACCACCGGACGACCGCTCAGCCGCAACCCGACCCGCAGCCCACCCCGGACGGGGAGACCGCGGCGCCGCCCGTGCCGCTGCGGCGCAACCGTGACTACCGCCTGCTCTGGGGCGGCGCCGGCCTCTCGCTGCTCGCCGGGCGCGCCACCGCCGTCGCGTATCCGCTCGCCGTCCTGTGGGCGACCAGGTCACCCAGCGACGCCGGGCTCGTCGGGACCGCGCTGCTGCTCCCGCAGCTCGTGGTGCAGCTGCCCGGCGGCGCCCTCGTCGACCGCTGGGACCGGCGGCGCGTCATGCTGGGTGCCGGGCTCGGCCAGGCGGTGGTGGCCGGTGTGATCGCCGCGCTCCTGCTGAGCGGGCACATCTGGCTGTGGGCGCTGCTGGCCGCCGCGTTCGTCGAGGGCACCCTCGGTGTGCTGTTCCAGCTGGCCGAGCGGGCCGCCGTGCCCGCCGTGGTGCCGTCCGAGCAGATCGGCGCCGCGATGACCGGCAACGAGGCCCGTACCCGTGGTGCCGCCATCGCGGGCCAGCCGCTGGGCAGCGGACTGGTCACGCTCGGCTCCGCGCTGCCGTTCGTGGCGGCGGCCGCCGGTCAACTAGCCGCTGTGGCCTGCCTGTTCGGTGTACGTGGGAAGCTTCAGCAGGACCGGAAGGACGCGCCCCGGACGGCGCTCGCCGCCGAGGTCCGCGCCGGTCTCGTCTGGATGTGGCGCCAGCACTTCCTGCGGGCCGTGATGGCCGCCGTCGCCGTCTCCAACGTCCTCTTCCAGGGCCTGAACCTGGCGGTGATGTCCGGCATCCAGTCGGCGGGCGGCACCGAGTTCCAGGTGGGTGTCGTGCTCTCGCTCAGCGGGGCGGGCGGCCTGGTCGGGGCGCTCACCGGTGGCCGATGGACCGAGCGCCTGTCGATGCGTGCCCTGGTGATCGGCGGGCTGGCCGTGTGGGCGCTGCTGATGGTGCCCGTGGCCGTGCTCCGCGACCCCTACGCGCTGGGTGCGATCTTCGCGCTGAGCGGCTACGTGGGCGGTGTGTTCAACGTGGCGGGCGGCGTCTATCTAGTCCGGATCGCACCGGACAGCATGCGGGGCCGGGCCAACTCCCTGGCCATGCTGGTCGGTGGCGGTGCGATGGCCGCCGGCCCGGTCGCGGCCGGCTTCGCCCTGGAGGGCCTCGGCCCGACCCGTACGGTCCTCGGGCTCAGCCTCGCGATGGCCCTGACGGCCCTCGCCGCGCTGATCTCCCCGGCCCTGCGCCGGGGCCCGTTCGCGGCGGCCGACTGACGGGACGCTCCCGGGCGTCCGGCATACGAAGGAGGGGGCCACCGCAGCCGCGGTGACCCCCTCCTGCGTGTGCGCCGGGAGCATCAGCCCCCGGGTGAGTCGCGCCGGTCGCGCGACGCCGTCGCGAGAACCACGGCGATGGCCACCGCCACCGCGCCGACGAGCCAGGCGGCGGTGGTGAGCGTGAGCCGGTCGGGTTCGAGCAGCGGCTGACCCCGCTCCGCCTGCCACAGCAGCAGGGCGGTGAGCCCGGCATGGCCGGCACCGCCGACGACGATCAGGGCCGTACGCGTACCCTCGCCGCGCAGCAGCGGCAGCCGTCCCGCGAGCATCCCGAGGCCCAGTGCGGCGAGCGGCAGCAGCTGCAGCGCGTGCAGGCCCACGAAGTGAGCCACCCGCAGGTCACCGCCATCGGTCGCCCAGTCGGTCAACGGCAGACCGGCACCACCGTCCAGCACCCCGACGCTGTGCGCGCCGAGCGTGGACGGATGCTCCCCGGCGTCCACGGCCCTTTGCTGCGCGGCCGTGGGGGTGGTCATCAGATAGCCGATCGACATGCCCGCCAGGGAGACGAACAGTCCGATCGGGATGGCCCAGGCCAGCGGCCGGTCCACCTTGCGCTGCCACAGGAGGAAGACCCCGAGCAGCAGCGTCATGGTCCAGCCGATGTACGCCGCGCCGCCCATCGCCTTGACGAGTACGTCGTTGAACGTGGACGACACGTTGAAGTGGCTGCGTTCGCCCCGTACGGCCTGGAACGTGATGATCGATATCTCCGGGACGATGAACAGCACCACCGTGACGGTGCCGAGTCTGCGCAAGGTGCGCTGCCAGCGCTCCGTCCGGCCGATCATCCAGGCCAGGGTGATCGTGTAAAGGCCGAAGGAGACCGCGAACTTCAGGGGTTTGAGCCACACCCCCTCACCCAGCACGGTGCGTCCGTCGAGGAGCAGGCCGCCCGCGGCTATGACCGCGAGCAGTGCCATGGCCCCCGCGCACCAGGTGAGGGGGCCGTGTAATCGGGGGATGCCCCCGTTGTCGCTGGTGTCCTTCCGTTCGACCCGGGCGCTTGTGATCGTGACCACAGTGTCTCCTTCACTGGTGGGGGCAGTGACCGGTACCGGCCGCCTGTATGGCCGAAAAACGATGTAGGGATTCGTACATCCGTTTCCGGAAGAACGTAATCCGTTGCCATATCGTCCCGGCATCGCAGCGGTTTCGGCGCCTCTAGCACCCCCTTTGACCAGGCAATACGCCCTGCAAGCGGCGTTATAGGACGCACATAGTCCGGGCCGCGAGAGTCGTCCCATCACCGAAGTCCTCCGCACCGCCACTGACGAAGGAGATCCACCGATGCCGCAGAACACCATGGACCGCCGGGGCGTCCTCAGGGCCGCCGCCGGTATCGCCGGGGCGGCGGCCGCGGTGACGGTGGCCGGCGCTCTGCCGGCGGCCGCCCACGGCCGGTCCCGCAGCGAGTTCCCCGAGATCCCGGGCATGGTCGGCGACCGTCGCGCCAACGAGTTCTGGTACGAGTACGACGAGCGCTTCTACTTCAACCCGACGCCCGAACTCGTCGAGGCCGTCGACGTCATCGTCAAGCCGTTCGGCGGCTTCACCAAGGTCGATTCGGCCTGGGCCGCCACCCGCTCCGGCGGACGCTACCCGCGCAGCTTCCTGGAGCTCATCCAGCCCAACCGCGACGCCTTCGTACTGCTCTCCGAGGCCCAGCGCGACGTCTACCACGAGTTCTACGGGAACGACCGGGCGGGACTGGTCCGCGCCTTCCAGGACTTCGGCCAGGGCGTCCTGTTCGACCCGCGCCGCTCGGACGGCAACAAGGTCCACATGATGAACTTCACGCCGCCGGACTTCACCCACGCCTACCACCGCTGGCACCCGTTCCTGGCCGGCTTCCGGCTCCTGGACATCGACGTGAAGTGGTGGACGCACATCAACCGGCTCGCGGGCGTCTCCTGGGAGCTCCAGTCCATCGGCCAGCCCGCCATCGACGCGAACGACAACAAGCGCCTGGCCCCGCGGACCGTGGACGGTGTCACCCGCAAGTGGCTGCGCCGTAGCGCGAAGCAGCTCGACACGGCCTTCGACACCTACCCGTACCCGGTCGACCTGGGCAAGTTCTAGGGCCTGCCCGACCCTGATCCGCCGGACGGCCACAGGACCGCAGCTCACCCCCGTAAGACTCAGGAGGCACAGCCCATCATGCGAGCCACGACCGGAACTTCACCCCGCATCGGCGTCTGGATGATCGGCGCACGAGGCTCGGTCGCCACGGCCGCGACCGTCGGCGCGACCGCGATCGCCGCGGGCAGCGCCTCCTGTGACGGATGCGTGACGGACCTTCCCCCGTTCCGTGACGCATCGCTCCCGGCCCTCGCCGACCTCGTGTTCGGCGGGCACGACATCGTGTCCGTCCCACTGACGGCGAGGGCCGGGCAACTCGCCCTGGCGGGCGTCCTGCCCGCCAACCTCCTCGACGGCGTGCGCGGCGCCCTGGAGGCCACCGACCGCGAGATCCGCGACGGCTCGCAGCGGCCCGGTGAGCCCCAGGCCGAGGCCGCCGCGCGCTTCGCGGCGGACATCGTCTCCTTCCGCGAACGGCACGCTCTGGAACAGGTCGTCGTCGTCAACGTCTCCTCCACCGAGCCGCTGCCCGACCCCGACCCGGCCTTCCTCGACCTCACGGAGCTCGACGAGGTCCTGGCCACCAGCACCGACCTGCTGCCGCCCAGCTCCCTGTACGCGTACGCCGCCTTCCGCGCCGGCTGCGCCTACGTCAACTTCACCCCGTCCGCGGGCGCTTCGCTGCCCGCCCTGGAACAGCTCGCCCGCGCCTGCGGCGTCCCGCACGCCGGGCGCGACGGCAAGACCGGCGAGACCCTCGTCAAGAGCGCGCTCGCCCCGATGTTCACGCAGCGCGCCCTGCGCCTGCGCTCCTGGTCCGGCACCAACCTGCTCGGCGGCGGAGACGGCGCCACCCTCCAGGACCCCGAGGCCGCCCGCAGCAAGACCGAGTCCAAGCAGCGCAGCCTGGAGGAGACCGTCGGCCACCCCGTCCAGGGCCAGGTCCACATCGACAACGTCCCCGAGATGGGGGAGTGGAAGACCGCCTGGGACCACATCTCCTTCGAGGGTTTCCTCGGCGTCCGGATGTCCATGCAGTTCACCTGGCAGGGCTGCGACTCCGCCCTCGCCGCCCCGCTCGTCCTCGACCTCGTACGGCTGGCCGCGCACGGCCGCCGCCGCGGCGAATCCGGGGCGCTCACCGCGCTCGGCTTCTTCTTCAAGGACCCGGCCGGCTCCCGCGAGCACAACCTCACCCTCCAGTACGAGGCCCTGACCGCCTGGGCGAACGCCCCGGTCCCGGCCGCGATCGGCACCCCGCGATGAACACCACCCTGCGCACCTACGCGGAACTGGTCCGGGCCCCGGCCGCGATCACGGTCCCCGGCGACGTCGTCGCCGGGGCACTCGCGGCGGGCCGCCCCGGCATCCGCCGCACCACCGGCCTCGCCGCGTCCTCCGTCGCCCTGTACTGGGCGGGCATGGCCCTCAACGACTGGGCGGACCGCGCCGAGGACGCCACCGAACGCCCCGAACGCCCCATCCCGTCCGGCCGCCTCACCCCGCGCGCCGCCCTCGCCACCGCCATCGGCCTCACCGGCGCGGGCCTCGGCCTCGCCGCCCTCGCCGGTGGCCGGCGCACCCTGCTGCGCCGCACCCTGCCGCTGGCCGCCGCAGTCTGGGCGTACGACCTCGGCCTCAAGTCGACCCCGCTCGGCCCGGCCGCCATGGCCGCCGCCCGAGCCCTGGACGTACTGCACGGCACCGGTCCCGGACGCGCGGCCGCGGCACTCCCGGCCGCCACCGCGGTCGCCGCGCACACCTTCGCGGTGACCCGCCTCAGCCGCCACGAGGTCGACGGCGCGCCCACGAGCGAGCCGAAGCTCTCCCTGGTGACGACGACCGCGATCGCCGGAGCGGGCGCGGCCCACCTGCTGGCCACCGCCGGCCCGCGCGCCGCAACCGCCAACGCCGCCCAACTGCCCAGCCCCGCCCGGCTGTTCTCCGCCGCGGCGGACGGCGCCCACCTCGGCGCCCCCGCCGCGTCCTCCGTCGCCGCACTGCTTGCCGCCGCCGGGACACCGGACGCCCCCGCCCCCCGCAAGTCCGCCCGCGCCCTGGTCGCCGGAGCGGCCCTCGCCACCTACGCGGGCACCTGCGCCCGCGCCCAGACCGCCGTCGTCCGCGACCCCTCCGCCCCGCGCGTCCGCGCCGCCGTCGGCGCGGGCATCCACGCCCTGCTGCCCCTCCAGGCCACCCTGGTGGCCCGCGCCGGAGCCCCGCTGCTCGCCCTGCCGCTGGCCGCCGCCCTGCCCCTGGTGGGCCGGCTCGCCCGGAAGGTGTCCTCGACATGAGCCACCGCCCGGACGCCCCGCCCCCCGGACTGCGCTTCGCGTACGGCACCAACGGCTTCGCCGACCACCGGCTGCCCGACGCTCTGCGCGTTCTCGCCGACCTCGGCTACCAGGGCGTCTCCCTCACCCTGGACCACCAGCACCTCGACCCCTACGCCCACGACCTGCCCCGGCGGATCGCCGAGACCCGGCGCGCCCTGGCCGCCACCGGCCTCGCCGTCGTCGTCGAGACCGGCGCCCGATACCTCCTCGACCCCTGGCGCAAGCACCGCCCCACCCTGCTCTCCGCCGAGCCCGAGGGCCGTGAGCTGCGCCTCGGGCTGCTGCGCCGCGCCATCGGCATCGGTGCCGAACTCGGCGCCGGGGCCGTTCACTTCTGGAGCGGCGCCCCGGACCCAGGCACCACCCCGGAACAGGCCTGGCAGCGGCTCGTCGACGGCTGCGCCGAGACCGTCGCGCACGCCGACGCCACCGGGATCGACCTTGCCTTCGAACCCGAGCCCGGCATGCTCGTCGCCGACCTCGCCGGCTACCGCAGGCTCCACCGCGAGCTCGGCCTCCCCGACCGCTTCCGCCTCACCCTCGACATCGGCCACTGCCGGTGCCTCGAACCCCACAGCGTCCCCCGCTGCGTCGAACTGGCATCCGACCGCCTCGCCCATGTCCAGATCGAGGACATGCGGCGCGGCGTCCACGAGCACCTGCCGTTCGGCGAGGGCGAGATCTGTTTCCCGCCGGTACTGCGCGCCCTCGGCGCGGCCGGGTACCAGGGACTGGTCTCCGTGGAACTGCCCCGGCACAGCCACGCCGCAACCGCGACGGCTCGTCACAGCATCGAATTCCTGCGTAGCGCAACCCTGTCGAAGGAGGCCGAACCCGTATGACAGCACCGACCATCACGGCGGCACCGACCACCGTGCACCACACCCTCACCCTGCGCGCCCTCACCGAGGGACTGGGCTCCGCCCTCGGCCACGAGCACCGCGCCCGCCTCGCCCAGGACCTCGCGGCCGTCGCCGAACAGGGCCCGGCCGCCCTCGACAGCCGCTTCCCCGCCGCCGGCCGCGTCTACGGCCGCGGCAGGCTGCCCGGCTGGGCGGGCTGGAGCGTCGAGGACGGCGTACGCACCAGGCTCCTCGCCCAACTGAAGGCCGAAGGACAGGAGTTGGCGCAGGAGATCACGGAGCGCTACCGCAACGGCGACGCGGCGGAACGGCGCGGCGTCCTGTGCGCCCTGCCCTTCCTGCCGCTGGGACCGCACGCCGTCCACCTCACCGACGACGCCCTGCGCACCAACGACAACCGGCTCATCGCCGCCGCACTCGGCCCCTACGCACGGGTCCACCTCGACCAGTACCGCTGGCGCCAGGCCGTCCTCAAGTGCCTCTTCACCGGCATCCCGCTGGCCAAGGTGGCCGGACTGCACGAACGCCGGGACGCCGAACTGGCCCGGATGGCCGTCGGCTTCGCGACCGAGCGCCGCGCGGCCGGCCGCACCGTACCCGCCGACCTGTGGCTGGTCGCCACCCACGACAGCTGAGCACCGCCCCCGGCCCGCGACGGAGCCGGGCCACACACCTCGACGGAGATCGGCCATGCGTATATTCGACCCGCACATCCACATGACGTCCCGGACCACCGACGACTACCGGGCCATGTACGACGCAGGTGTACGCGCCCTGGTGGAACCGGCCTTCTGGCTCGGCCAGCCACGTACCCACCCGGCCAGCTTCGCCGACTACTTCGACGCCCTGCTCGGCTGGGAGCCCTACCGCGCCGCCCAGTTCGGCATCCGGCACCACTGCACCATCGGACTCAACCCGAAGGAGGCCAACGACCCGCGCTGCACCCCCGTGCTCGACCTGCTGCCGCGCTACCTCGCCAAGGACTCCGTCGTAGCGGTCGGGGAGATCGGCTACGACACCATGACCGACGCGGAGGAGCACGCGTTCGCCGCGCAGCTCGCCCTTGCCGTCGAGTTCGGGCTGCCCGCGCTCGTCCACACCCCGCACCGCGACAAGGCCGGCGGCACCGCCCGCTCCCTGGCCGTCATCGAGGAGTCCGGCATCGAACCCGGCCACGTCGTCCTCGACCACCTCAACGAGGTCACCGTCACCGAGGTCATCGAGACCGGCTGCTGGATGGGGTTCTCCATCTACCCGGACACCAAGATGACCCCGCGGCGGATGGTCGACATCCTCAAAAAGTACGGAACGGAGCACATGCTGGTGAACTCGGCGGCGGACTGGGGACACAGCGATCCCCTGCTCACCAGGATCACCGCGGAAGCCATGCTCGAAGCCGGTTTCGACGAGGATGATGTCGACCGTGTCATGTGGCGCAACCCGGTCACGTTCTACGGGCAGTCGGGCAGGCTTGACCTGGACGGTTACAACGATGTGCAGGCCGCGGGGCTGTACGCCGGAAATTCGATCGCCCGCGGCGGCAGTTGAGGTCGATACATCATGCGTCTGCACCACTCGGACTCCACCACCATCCACCTCGCCTACTGCACCAACGTGCATCCGGCGGAGACCCTCGACGGGATCACGGCCCAGCTCACCGACCACGCGGAACAGGTGCGCCAGCACCTCGGCACCGACCTCGTCGGCCTCGGTCTCTGGCTCCCCGCCGACGTGGCCCACCACCTCGCCGACCACCCCGCCGACACCGCCGCGCTGCGCCGGGCCCTGACCACCAGGGGCCTGGAGACCGTCACCCTCAACGGCTTCCCCTACCGCGGCTTCCACACCCCCGTCGTCAAACGCGGCGTGTACTTCCCCGACTGGTCCGAGCCGTCCCGCCTGACCTACACCCTCAACCTCGCCAAGGTGCTCGCCGGACTGCTCCCCGACGACGCCGCCCGCGGCTCCATATCCACCCTGCCGCTGGCCTGGCGCACCCCCTGGACCGGTGTGCAGCGCTCCACCGCCGCCCGGCACCTCGACGACCTCGCCGCCGGACTCAAGCAGATCGAGGCCGAGACCGGCCGCACCATCCGCGTCGGCCTGGAACCCGAACCCGGCTGCGTCGCCGAGACCACCGCCCAGGCGTCCCGGGCCATCGCCGGCGCCGACCACGACTGGATCGGCCTGTGCCTGGACGCCTGCCACCTGGCCGTCCAGCACGAGGACCCGTCGAGCGCCGTCGCCGCCCTCGTCGCCGAAGGCGTGCCCATCGTCAAGCTCCAGGCGTCCTCCGCCCTCGTCGCCGACACACCCGCCGACGCCGAGTCCCGCGAGGCGCTGCGCCCCTTCGCCGAACCCCGCTTCCTGCACCAGGTCCGCGAACAGCGCCCCGACGGCACCCTGCACGGCTCCGACGACCTCGCCCCCGCCCTCGCGGGCGCCCTGCCCGGCGACGCGCCCTGGCGCATCCACTACCACGTACCCCTGCACGACCAGCCCGAGCCGCCGCTGCGCAACACCAGCGACTCCCTCCAGGAGACCCTGCGGGCGACGTTCGGCGGGCAGCACGCCCTCACCGACCACGTCGAGGTCGAGACGTACACCTGGGACGTCCTGCCCGCCGGGCTCCGGCCCACCGGGGCGGCCGGCATCGCCGCCGGGATCGCCACCGAACTGGAGTGGACGCACGGCGAGTTGATCCGCCTCGGCCTCACCGAGACCAGGGGAGGCACCCCATGACCGGCCGCCAGGTCGCGGTCCTGTGCACCGTCGGCCTCACCCCCCGCCTCCTCGGCGAGATGCCGCACGTCGCGGCCATCGGCCAGGAGGGCTTCACCGCCCGGCTCGACACCGTCTTCCCCGCGGTCACCGCCACCGTCCAGGCCACGCTCACCACCGGCCTGCTGCCCCGCGACCACGGGGCCGTCGCCAACGGCTGGTACCACCGCGATCACGGCGAGGTCATGATGTGGCGCCAGCACAACGCCCTGGTCCAGGGAGAGAAGGTGTGGCAGGCCGCCCGGAAGCAGGACCCCGGACACAGCACCGCCTACCTGTGCTGGTGGTGGGCCATGGGCGCGGACGTCGACACCGTACTGACGCCGCGACCCGTCTACCACTACGACGGCCGCAAGTCCCCCGACTGCTACACCAAGCCTGCCGGTCTGCGCGATGAACTCACCGCCCGCCAGGGCGAGTTCCCCCTCTTCAACTACTGGGGGCCGACCGCCTCCATCGCCTCCACCCGGTGGATCGCCGGCGCCGCTCGCCACGTCGTCGACACCCGCCGCCCCGACCTGTCGTTCATCTACGTTCCCCACCTCGACTACGACCTCCAGCGCTACGGCCCCGACAGCCCCCAGGCCGTGCGCGCCGCCCGCGAGGCCGACGCCGCGCTCGCCCCGCTCCTCGGTGACCTGCGCGACCGGGGCACCACCGTCGTCGCCCTCAGCGAGTACGGCATCAGCCCCGTCTCCAGGCCCGTCGACATCAACCGCGCCCTGCGCCGCGAGGGACTCCTCTCCGTCTACAGCCAGCGCGGCATGGAGTACCTGGACCCTTGCACCTCCCGCGCGTTCGCCGTGGCCGACCACCAGGCCGCCCATGTGTACGTAGCCGACCCCGCCGACATACCGCGCGTCCGCGACGTCCTGAAGCACACCGAGGGCGTCGACGAGATCTGGGACCGAACCGAACAGGCCACGTACGGCATCGACCACCCCAACGCGGGCGAGCTGGTCGCCGTCGCCGAACCGGACGCCTGGTTCACGTACTACTACTGGCTCGACGACACCCGCGCCCCCGACTTCGCGCGAGGCGTCGAGATCCACCGCAAACCGGGCTACGACCCGGCCGAACTCTTCTTCGACCCCGCCGACAAGGCGGTGAAGGCGAAGGCAGCACTCACCCTGTTGCGCAAGAAGGCCGGGATGCGCGCACCGCTCACCGTGGTGCCGCTCGACCCGGCCCATGTCAAGGGCAGCCACGGACGGCTGCCCCAGGACCACCGGGACGGGCCGCTGCTGCTGTGCTCCGACCCGGGGCAGGAACGGGACCGCTACCACGCCACCGAGGTGAAGGACTTGCTCCTGCGCCTCAACGGACTGGCCTGAGACCGGCCGTATCGAAAGGATCGAGAGGAGGCCAGATGACACCTCGGCGGAATACCGCGATCAGCGAGGTGCGCATACCCCGACCGGCGCTCGAAGCGGTTCGCCGGATGCAGGAGTCGGGCGAGATCCACGTGTGGTGGTGGCCGCTCGGCGCACGGACCGACCCGGCGGACTACGCCGTTCTCGACGAGGTGGAGCGGGGCCGGGCCCAGCGCTTCCACGCCGAGGCGGACGCCGCCGCGTTCACCGCCACCCGGGCCGGTGCCCGGCGGGCCGTGGCCGGACTGCTCGGCGTCGAACCGGGAGAGGTCGGCTTCGGCCGGCGGATCTGCCCCGGCTGCGGCGACCGGGAGCACGGCCCGCCGGCCGTCACCGACCCGCCGGTCCCGCTCGCGGTCAGCCTGTCCCGCACGGCGGGGGCCGGAGCCCTCGCGGTACGGGCGGGCACCTGGGTGGGCGTCGACGTGGAGGCCCTGCGGCCGGTCGAACCGGCCGGCCTGGCCGAGGTGGTCCTCACCGCCCCGGAGAGCGCGTACGTCCTCGGCCTGCCCCCGGGCCCGGCCAGGGACGCCGCCTTCCACCGGGCCTGGACCCGCAAGGAGGCGGTGGTCAAGGCCGTCGGCCTCGGCCTGCTGGGCATGCCGCTCAACACGCTGGACGTCGCTCCTGCGCAGGACGGCCCCGTGCGGGTGGTGCACCGATACCGCGGTGAGGAAACGCGGTGGCAGGTGACGGACGTCGACATCGGCGACCGCTGGGCGGCCTCCGTGGCCCGCCCGGAGACCAGCCCCCTGGGCCCGGTCCACACCCACGCCCCGGCATGACGGCGGGCTTCGCGCCGCAAGATCCCCTTCTTGCGGCGCGAAGCCATGCCCGGACCCCGCCGCGCACTCCCCGCCCCCGGAGTCCCGGTGGCCCGCGCCGGACACAACACACTCGCCCCGGCGTCGCGGCCCGGCGCGGCGGCCCCGCCCCGGCAACGATTGCCTGGTCAACTGGCCGAAAAAGCCACCAAGTAGATCGAATATAGAACTACGTGCCACGCTCGACCCGATGCCATATACGCTCGAAAATCATCCCTTTGAGACCCGGAACCGCACTACGGAGAGGACAGGTCGCAACATGGTGACCGAGACGAGCCGCCCTTCCCTCGACAACGGCTACAACACGGTCAACCGGGGGCACGCCCTTCGTCTGGCCGACGTGACCAAGGTGTACGGCAAGAACGGCCGCGGCGTGCGTGCCCTGGACGGGGTCTCCGTGGGGATCGAGCGCGGCTCCTTCACCGCTGTGATGGGCCCGTCGGGTTCCGGCAAGTCGACGTTCCTGCACTGCGCGGCCGGCCTCGACAAGCCGACCACCGGCCAATCCTACATCGGTGACACCCAGCTCAACGACATGAACGAGACCCAGTTGACGAAGCTGCGCCGCCAGCGCATCGGCTTCGTCTTCCAGGCGTTCAACCTCATCCCGTCCCTGTCGGTCCGCCAGAACGTCGAGCTGCCCCTGCGCCTCGCGGGCGAGAGCCTCGACAACAACTGGCTCGACGAGATCCTCGGCCGCGTCGGCCTGGGCGGCCGGGCCGCCCACCGGCCCGCCGAGCTCTCCGGAGGCCAGCAGCAGCGCGTCGCCATCGCCCGCGCCCTCATCACCCGGCCCGACGTCATCTTCGGCGACGAGCCGACCGGCGCCCTCGACACCGTGACCGCCAAGGAGATCCTCTCCCTGCTGCGCGACTGCGTGAACGAGACCGGCCAGACCGTCGTCATGGTCACCCACGACCCGGTCGCCGCCTCGTACGCCGACACCGTCCTCTTCCTGGCCGACGGCAAGATCGCCGGAAAGATGGACTCCCCGACCGCCGACCGCGTCGCCGAGCGCATGACACACCTGGGAGCGTGGGCCTGATGCTGCGCTACGCACTGCAGACGCTCAAGGCCAGGAAGGGCGGATTCATCGGCGCCTTCCTCGCCCTGTTCTGCGCCGCCGCGCTGGTCACCGCCTGCGGCATCCTCCTGGAGACCGGGCTGCGCGGCACCATCGCCACCGAGCGCTACGCCGCCGCGCCGGTCATCGTCGGCGCCGACCAGAACGTCCACCAGACCACCATCAAGAAGAAGAAGGGCAAGGTCAAGGAGAAGCACAAGGCGAAGCCGCTGGCCGAGCGGGTCTGGCTGCCCGAGGGCACCACCGCGAAGCTCGCCGCCTTACCCGGTGTCCGCAAGGCGGTCCCCGAGACGAACTTCCCGGCGTACGCGGTCGGCCCCCAGGGCCAGATCGTGCCGGGCATCGACGGTAAGCCGTCCTACGGCCACGCCTGGACCTCCGCCGCGCTGACCCCGTTCGAGCTGACCGACGGCAAGGCACCCGCGGGCGCCGACGAGGTCGTCCTCGACCGGGAACTCGCGGCCCGAACCGGCCTCAAGACCGGCAGCAGCGTTCTCGTGCAGTCGACCGGCGCCCCGACGACGTACAAGGTCAGCGGCATCGCCGCGGCCCAGGGCGGCGACCTGCACCAGCAGACCTCGCTGTTCTTCTCCGACGAGACCGCCCGAGAGCTCTCCGGACGGGCCGGCCAGGTCGCGACCATCGGCCTGCTGCCCAAGCCCGGCGTCTCCACGAGCGACCTCGCCGACCAGGCCGAGAAGGCCCTCGACGGCGACGGCCGCAAGTACGCCATCGCCACCGGTGGTGAGCGCGGCCCCATCGAGTTCCTCGACGCGGGCAAGGCCCGGGTCAAGCTCGTCTCCATGGGCGGCGCCATGGGCGGTACGTCGCTGCTCGTGGCGATCCTCGTCGTCGTCGGCACCTTCGCGCTCTCCATCCAGCAGCGCTACCGCGAACTCGCCCTGCTGCGCGCCATCGCCGCGACCCCCAAGCAGGTCCGTCAGCTGATCGGCCGCGAGGCCCTGATCATCGGCGGCCTCGCGGGCGGCCTCGGCTCGGTCGTGGGCCTGCCCATCGCGTACTGGCTGCACAGCAAGTTCATCGACTTCAAGGCCATCCCCGACACCCTCGAACTCACCTTCAGCTTCGTGCCGTTCACCGCCGCCGTCGGCGCCGCACTGCTCGGGGCGTGGGTCGCGGCCCGTATCTCCGCCCGCCGCACCGCCCGCATCCGCCCGGCCGAGGCCCTGTCCGAGGCGTCCATGGAACAGCGCCACTTCGCCTGGGGGCGGCTCGGCGTGGGGATGCTCGTCCTGGCCCTCGGTATCGGTGTGGTCGTCCTGCTGGGCTTCCTGCGCACCGAGCCGGCCTCGCAGCCCGTCACGTTCCTGTCCGTCGTGGTCCTCGCCGTCGCGGTCTCGCTGCTCGGCCCGGTCATCGCCCGCATCGCCGTCGCGATCCTCGGGATCCCGCTGAAGTTCTCGCGCGTCGGCGGCCACCTCGCGACCGCCAACGCCCGCGCCAACGCAAAGCGGATGGCCGCGGCCGTCACCCCGCTGGTCCTGCTCATCGGCATGGCCTGCACCGTCCTGTTCGTGCAGACCACCATGGGCGACGCCGCCTCGGCCCAGGCCAAGGCGGGCAACAAGGCCGACTGGGTGGTCGCCTCGAACGGCCCCGGCGTCCCCGCCGAGGCGACGGACGCGCTGCGCGCCGTACCGGGCGTCACCCAGGTCACCGAGATCGTCCGGACCCAGGTCCGCATCGGCCTCGACAAGTACCCGGCGCAGGGCATCTCCGCGCAGGGCCTCACCACGAACTGGGACCCCGACGTCTCGCAGGGCAGCCTCAAGGGCTTCGGGGACAAGAGCGTCGCGATGAGCGACGTCTCCGCCGACCACCTCGGCAAGAAGCCCGGCGACACGCTCAAGGTGACGCTCGGCGACTCCACCGTGGCACAGCTGAAGGTCGCCGCCGTCTACGAACGGGGCCTCGGCTTCGGCGACCTGACCATGTCGCACGACCTGGTCGCCCAGCACGTCGACAACCCGCTCGCCTCCTCCGTCCTCGTCAAGACGGCCGGCGACGGCAAGGCGGGCCGTGAGCAGCTGACCGGCGCCCTCAAGCACTTCCCGGGCATCGGCGTCCTCGACCGCACCCAGGTCGACGACGTCCAGGCCGACGTCCAGCAGTCCAACGCCGAGGTCAACTACCTCGCGATGGGCCTGATCATCGCGTTCACCGCGATCGCCGTGGTCAACACCCTGGCCATGTCGGTATCGGACCGCACCCGCGAGTTCGCCCTGCTGCGGCTCGTCGGCACGACCCGCCGCCAGGTGATGTCGATGCTCAGGATCGAGTCCGCGCTGATCGTCCTGGTCGCCGCGGTACTCGGCACGGCCATCTCGCTCGCGGTGCTCACCGCCTTCAGCGTCGGGATGACGGGCGCCGCGCAGCCGTCCATCGACCTGCCGATGTTCCTCGGAGTCCTCGGCTTCGCCGCGGTGCTCACCGCGCTGGCGACGCTGGTCCCCGGCCGCTTCGCGCTCGGCGGCCGCCCGGCGGACGTCATCAGCGCCCGCCAGTAGGCCGAGGTGTCACACCAAACCCAGGGGTGTGCGGGAGTTCAGCTCCCGTGCACCCCTGATCGCGAGCCAGGCGGGACTTCACGGACACGGCCGAGGGGCCGGCCCCCGGTGCGGGGGCCGGCCCCTCGGCCTGCCTGGCGGATACGTACGTCGTGTGCGTGGCCCCGCTCAGCCGAGGACCGCACCGTTGCCCACCCGGTCCACCCGGCTGCGCCGGTGGTCCAGGTGCGCGTACACCCGGTGCAGCCAGCGGTCCGCACCGTCGTAGGCCGGAGTGAACGACGTACGGCCGTGCACCGCGAGGCGGTTGTCGACGACGGCCAGGTCGCCGACGCGCAGCGACAGCGCCGACATCGTCTCCACGAACGCGTCCCGCAGCTCGGCCATGGCGTGCCGGGCCTCGTCGTCCAGCGGATGCGTGGCGGAGAAGTCCACCAGCACATTGGGGTCCTCCGGGTCGCCGTTCAGCACCGCGTGGGCGGGCGTCACGCTGTCCAGGGTGCCGAAGGACGGCGGCGGCTCGGTCAGGAACCGCGGCTCGGAGAGCACCGCCCGCGTCTTCTCGGAGAGCAGCACAAGCGCGCGGCGGATGGAGGACGTGCACAGCTTCGCATCGCCCGTCGGGTCCTCCCGCACACAAAGCAGGCCCACGAAATCCGGGCGGTTGTCATGGAATGCGTTCTCGATGTGGAGTTCGAGGAGAACGGAACCCGCATTGCTCTGCGAGGACTCGCTCCCCGGAACGGGAACGACATTCTGCACGAGCGCGCCGGTCTTTTCGTTACGGAATGCTATGACCTCTCCGAGATGCAGCATCGCGGTGGTGATGACGGAAGCGGCGACCGTGGGAAGACGCTCCACCGACCCCTTCACGGCCGGCGTCGGACGCAGCGGGTCGTCCGCCACCACCGGCAGGTTGCGCAGCAGCAGGACCCCGTCGGGGCCCGCGTCGTGACGGAACGCGCGCAGCGCCGAGAGCAGCCTGCGAGGAAGCTGCACGGAGGCCTCACGCGCGGCGTCCAGCCAGCGGAGATCGTCGATCCTGCCGTCCGCGAACCCCTTCGGGGTCAGCTGCTCGGCGACGGCGACGAGTGCGTTCTGCTCGGCCTCCGTCAGCTCCACGACGGTGCCTGCCGCCACTGCCGAAAGCGGCAGGGAAAGCGTATGGGTCTCGGACATGTGGACATCCTCGGGTCGCTCGGAAATTACCGTCCCAGTCTCCGAGTGAGTGCTATCGCGACCCTACGGGGAATTCGGGCTCAGGCACATATAGACGGCCCGTAGCCGCCGGGCGGACGATCGCACCGTGGCATTTCTGTCCGCACGGTCGGCCGTGCGGAGGAATCGGAGGCCACGGGAAGACACGAGAGGTCGACAAGGACCGTGAAGGAATAAGGAATGGGGGCAGTCCATGGCGTTCGTACCCGGAACACCGAAGAGCACCGGGACCCAGCAGCCTTCCCGGGCAGCGCCCGGGACACCGGATCTCGCCGGTGCGGCCCACGTGTGGTGGTGGCAGCCGCCGCAGCGGGTCGTCCCCGACGATCTGGCGCTGCTCGGCACCGACGAATTCCACCGCGCGCTCACCCTGCTGGCCGAGCGGGACGTGGCCGCCTTCGTGCACACCAGGGCCGGGGCGCGCCGCGCCCTGTCCGAACTACTGCTCGTGGCACCGCAGTCCATCGAGCTGGGCCGGCGCCAGTGCCCCGGCTGCGGGGACCTCGGGCACGGCCCGCCGGTGATCGAACACCCCGAGGTGCCGTGGGCGATCAGCATGTCCCGTACCGCGGGGTGCGGTGTCTTCGCGCTCGGTGAGGGCCACGCCATCGGAGTCGACGTCGAGGCCGTACGGCCCATGCGCCAGCCCTCGTTGTACGACTCGGTACTGACCGACAACGAACGCGCACACCTGCTGACGCTGCCGCCCGGACCGGCACGCGACGCGGTGTTCCACCGCGTCTGGACGCGCAAGGAGGCCGTCGTGAAGGCGGCCGGGCTGGGACTGGTGGGCACCGCGCTCAATGAGCTGGAGACCTGGCCGGCCCGTCACGGACCGGTCCGCGTACTGCACACGCACTCCGGCCGTACCACCGTCTGGTCGGTCCAGGACCTGCGGCTCGACGACCGGGTGGCCGCAGCCATCGCCCGCCCGCCCGGTGGTGCTCCGCCCGGTCCCGTTCACATCCACTCCGTACTCGGCCCGCCCGGGGAAACCGATGCGCCCGACACCGAAGGAAGCCGACCGTCATGACTACGCAGCCCCTGGAGACCGCCCCGATGGCCCCGGCCGCTCCGGCCCCCCGGGCCGCCTACGCCGATGAACTCGCCGACCGCAGCACGCTCGCCGCCGACATCGGGGAGCTCGACGGCAACGTCGGCAAGCTCGACGCCGGCCTCGGGGCGCTCGACGACACCGAACTGACCGGATACTTCGCCGAGCTCGCCGCCGCCGTCGAGCAGGCGGACCCCGGGCCCGCCGCACGCGGCGGCTGGGAGGAGCGCGAACGCATCCGGGTCTCCGTCTGGGTGCGCACCGCCTACGAACACCCCCTGTCCGCCGCCGTGTTCGGCTGCCCCGGCAGCCCGGTCGCCCACAAGGTGCGGGCCACCCAGGCCGCCGAGCTCGGCTTCCGTATCGATGTCGGCCGGGGCCGCGCCGTGCCGGCCAAGCCCTCCGCCGAGGTCCGGGCCGTCGCCGCCGTCGCCGCGATGTGGGCGGTCACCGCGACCGCCTTCGGCGCCGCCGCCCGGCCGCCCCGCGAACGCGTCGTCGCCGACGCGTGGACCGTGGTCCGCGAGACCATCGCCCCCGCGCTCGTCCCCGAGATCCCGACGTACTCCTGGACCCGCGGGACGTGGTGACACCACGGACGACGGCGACTTCCCGGCCACCGCGGTCACCCGACCGCGGTGGCGCTGTCGTGCGCGGCGGGCGAACGCCGGGCGGGGGAGACCGGGCCGAAGGCCGCCGGGTCCGCCGGGTCCAGCGACGCCACGTACAGGAGGACCAGCTCATGGCACCGGTACAGCGGCAGCCCCTGCGGATCGAGCCCCGAGAGGTCGAGCAGCGCGGTGTCCACCAGCGACTCCAGCACCCGCTCGGCCTCGTCCTCCGACACCGCGAGTCGCACCGAGACGTCCCGGGCCGAGAACGGCTCCGTACCGGCACCGGACAGCGCCCTGAGCGCCTGCGGGGCCCCGGCGGCCATGCGCCGTACCGACGGCAGCAGCGCCGCCCGCACATCCAGATCACCGAAGGACAGCTCGGCGAGCCGGTCCGCCGGATCGGCGAGCCGGTCCGCGAACCGGCGGGCCGGCCACGACGGCCGCGCCGCGAGCCGGGCCCCCACCACGGCGAGCGCCAACGGCAGCCCCCCGCAGTACGCGACCAGGTCGTCGGACGAGTCCGGGTCGTCCCTCAGCCGCTCCTCACCGGCCGCCGCCGCCAGCATCGCCAGGGACTCGTCGTCGTCCAGCGGCGCGAGCGCCACGGTGTCCGCCCCGGCCACCCGGGCGAGCCGGGCCCGGCTCGTGATCAGTACGGCCGCCTGCGGGCTCGCGGGCAGCAGCGGCGCCACCTGGAGGTCGCCGACCGCGTCGTCGAGCACGACGAGGAGCCGCTTGCCGGAGGTCCGGGCACGGTAGAGCCGGACCAGCTCGTCGCGGTCGAAGGCGCGCGAGTTCCCGTCGAGACCGGGCTCGCCCAGTGCCCGCAGCAACCGCACCAGCACCTCGCCGGCGTCCTTGGGCGTGCCGTCCTGATCGCACAGCTCGGCGAAGAGCTGACCGTCGGGGAAATGACCGGCGCTCTCCTCGGCGGCCCGCACGGCCAGTGCAGTCTTGCCCACCCCGGCCATCCCGGTCACCAGCAGACGCCGGGGCCGGTTCGTCCCGGCCGCCAACCGCGAGGTCAGCAGGGACAGTTCCGCGGACCTGCCGACGAAGCCGCAATCGGCGGCCGGAAGCATGGTGGGCACATCGGACCGCCCCCGCGCTGCCCCTGCACCTCGCAACCCCAACTCCCCGCCCAGCACCGCCTGGTAGGTCGCCCCGAGCACCTCGCCCGGGTCCACCCCCAGCTGATCGACGAGCACCTTGCGCCCCTCGTAGTACGTCTGGAGGGCATCGGCCTGCCGCCCGCACCGGTACAGCGCGGTCATCAGCTGGGCGCGCAGCCGCTCCCGTACGGGATGTTCGGCGACCAGGCCCGTCAGCTCGGCCGTCACCTGCTCGTGCATCCCCAGCGCCAGATCCGCCTCGATACGGTTCTCCAGAGCCAGCATCCGTGCCTCCTCCAGCTGCGGCAGCTCCGCCTCCAGAAGGAACTCGGTCACGTTCGACAGGGCGGGACCACGCCACCACCCGAGCGCCTCGGTCAGCAGCGCCTGGGCATCGGCGTGACGCCGCTCCCGCAGCGCCTCGCGGCCGAGCCGGTCGAGCCGCTCGAACTCGACGACATCGATCCGGGCCCCGGGCGCCCGCAGCACGTACCCGGGCTGCCGCCGCACGATCTCGACCTCGTCACCGAGCAGCTTGCGCAGCCGCGACATGTACGTATAGATCTGCGCGCTCGCGGTGACGGGTGGGTCCCACCCCCACAGCAGCGCGCCGAGTCTGGAGTCCGAGACGACCCGCCCGTGTGCGAGCAGCATCGCGGCAAGGACCGTGTGCACCTTGGAACCGGACAACGCGATCCAGTCCCCGTCACGCCGGGCCTCCACCGGCCCGAGAATCCGGAAGTCCATGCGGCAAACCCCTTTCAGGTCTGAGCCTCCTGCATGGAACCCGAAGGTAGGCGGCGCCCTTATCCATGGGTTATCGCCGTCGGCCGGACACCGATACCGCCCGCCGGAGCCGGGTTTCATCGCGATGTCATCGACCGCTGCCACTGTCTTCCTCGACCCGGGCCGGCCGCGTACCGCGCCGGAATGCGGCCGCGTCGGCCAACCACATGCGGAGGACGGAATGCGAACAAGAAGGATCGCGGCCGCGGCAGCCGGTCTGCTGATGACAGCCGGGCTCTCGGTGGCACAGGGGACCACGGCACAGGCGGCGGCTCCGTGCGACGGCACTTACACGATCGTGGTCGGGGGCACGGGCAGCTCCTGGAACAACGACGGCTTCTACGGCAACATCCAGCAGCACGTCGGGTACCCCACCACGATCCCCAACGGCGCGAGCGCCCGCGCGGGCGTCAACGAGCTGAACCGGCTGGTCCGCGACCAGCGCGCTGCATGCCCCGGCCAGCACGTCAAGATGGCCGGGTACTCCCTGGGCGCCGCGGTGGTGCACATCTGGGTCACCGAGAACTGGCAGACGTTCGACAACGTCAACGCCATCCTCATCGCCGACCCCAAGCGCCAGGGCAACCCCGGTGCCAACGGCGGGTCCGTGCCGTTCGGCGGGATCGTGGGCGCACCGCTCGCCGGTGCCGACAAGTTCTTCGGCAACATTCCGGTCAAGACCATCTGCCACTGGGACTACGTCTGCGACGAGTCCGCCGGCATCTGGACGTATCCGGCCAACCACGTCAACAACTACCCCGAAGATTTCAACATGGACCACCACAACGACAGCGCCAACGAGCAGTGGTACAACGGCGCCTGGTACCCCGCGTAGCCACGGACGCCTTCACCATCTGTCGGTGGCCGGGACAACCGGCCGCCGGCAGGCGGTCATCCACCGCCGACGCCCCGGGCCCAATCACGGCGTGATACCTCTGAGCCCGGCCTCGTCCCCGCACAGAATCATCCGGTACGTCAGCCGCAGCAGCCGGCCGGGACGAACCCCCAGGTCATCGGCGAGCCGCCGACGGGTGCGAACGAACACGGCCACCGCGTCGGCCTGCCGCCCGTCCCGGTAGAGCGCACGCATCAGCATCGCCGCCACCGACTCGTTCAAGGGATGCGCAGCGAAGAAGGCGGACAGCTCGGCGACCGCCTCGGAGTGCCGGCCCAGCCGCAACTGCCACTGCGACTTCCGCTGCACGACGGCGACCCTGCGCTCGGTGAGCCGCAGCCGCTCCAGTTCGGCGAACGGTCCGGGCAGACCGGCCAGCGGTTCCCCGCGGAACAGCTCCAGCGCCCGGGAACACAGCCGCACCGCCTCGGCCGTCTCGCCCGCCCGGTCGGCCGCCCCGGCCTCGGTGACCAGCGCCTCCATCCGCGCCACATCCACCTCGACCCCACCGGCGGCCAGCCGGTAGCCGCACCGGCCGTGCTCGATCAACGGGTCGGGGCCGCCGTCCCCGAGTCGCAGCTTCTTGCGTAACCGGTAGATGTACACCGGCACCACATTGGTGACCGGCGGCTCCAACCCCCAGACCCCGTCGAGCAGTTCCTGCTGGCTGACCGCCCGGCCCGTGCACAGTGCCAGTGCCGCCAGCACGGCCTGCTGGCGCAGATGCCCCGGATCCAGGGTCCGCCCGCCCCGCCGCACCTCCAGCGGCCCGAGCACGGAGATCTCCGCCTTCGGCCCGCCCGCCGCCCGCAGCGCCGGGCCCGCCGCCTGCGGACGGGGACCGCAACCGGGCACGACCAGGCCGCAGTCGAAGGCGTGGACGATGGCGGCGGCCCGGTCGCGCAGCCCGAGCTTCACGAGGATCCGCGCCAGATGCCCGGCCACGGCGTCCTCGGAGACGGCGAGAGCCGTAGCGATCTCGTCGTCCCGCAGCCCGCAGCCGACTGCGTGGAGCACTCTTCGCTCCTGACGCCCGAGAAGTGCGGCGGTCGGCCGGCGGCGGGTCGTGACGGTCGTCGGCATCGCTGCTCCCCGGATCCGGACTGGTCGTTCTGGCGGGCGCCGTCGAAAAGCTAGTGGCGGGAGTGCCGAACGAGGCATCCGGAACGATCCGGAGTGACAGGCGCCGGGCGCAGCGAGCCGGGCGGCTGGAGGTGCTGGTGGCGGCGCGCAACGAGCACCTCGCGGACGGCTCCGCCGCCGGCTCGGCAGTGCCCTCGTAGCCCTCATGACCTGAGCGACACGGCGCGCGCGCGGCGCGCGCGGCGCACGCGCAGACCGCTCACCGGCCCGGCGAGCGGTGGGGCGTCGTGGTGCCGTCGAGTTTGGTGACGACCGTCTCGTCCGGTGTGAGGAGCCGTCCGTCCTGCGCGCGCACCTCCAGCGGGAGCAGGGGGAGGCCCTGGCGACGATCGGTCAGTTCCGAGTGGGGCTCACCGGGTTCGAAGAACCGTGCCTCGCCCCACTGACGCAGCGCGACGATGACGGGGAAGAGCTCCCGGCCCTTCTCCGTCAGCTCGTACTCGTGGTGGGCGCCGCCGTCGGGCGCCGGTACCGAGTCCAGGATCCCGCCCGCGACCAGGGTGCGCAGCCGGGCGCTCAGGATGTTCTTGGCGACCCCGAGACTTCGCTGGAACTCGCCGAAGCGCCGGCTCCCGTCGAAGGCGTCGCGCACGATCAGCAGCGACCACCAGTCGCCGATCGCGTCGACCGATCGCGCGACCGGGCAGTCGCTGTCGTCGAACCGGGTCCGTTTCACCACGTCGTCCTCCTTCGCGGCCGACCGGCCGTCCATGGCGGTTGCAACATGCTACCAGTCGCCTCTACGGTCACGGGTAGCAACATGCAACCGGACTGCTGGAAGGGTCACCATGAACCAGGCGACATCCGCCGCCGTACTGCCCCGCGGCGCCACCGCACTGTTCGCGGTCGCCTGCGGAACCGCGGTCGCCAACGTCTACTTCGCCCAGCCGCTCCTGGTGGCCCTCGGCAACGAGTTCGCGATCTTCCCGGCAGTACTCGGCACCATCGTCACCCTCACGCAGATCGGCTACGGCCTGGGCCTCTTCCTCCTCGTTCCGCTAGGCGACCTGCTCGCCCCCCGACGGCTGATCACGACGCAACTGCTCCTCCTGGCCGCCGCGCTCCTCTTCGTCGCAACCACGACCACCGCCACGACGCTCCTCGTCGGGATGGCCGCCCTGGGGCTGCTCGCCGTCGTCACACAGTCCCTCGTGGCCTGCGCCGCGTCCTTCACCGAGCCCGCCCGCCGCGGCCGTGTCGTCGGCGTCGTCACCAGCGGCGTCGTCACCGGCATCCTGCTCGCCCGTACCGTCTCCGGACTGCTCGGCGACCTCGCGGGCTGGCGCTCGGTCTACCTCACCTCCGCAGCGCTGACCTGCGCGTCGGCCCTCGCGCTGCACCGTGTCATTCCCCCACGCGCCACACCGGCGCCCGCACTGGGATACGGGCGCCTGCTCACCTCCACCGTCCGCCTGTTCACGCGCGAACGCCTGCCGCGTCTTCGCGCCCTGTTCGCGCTCCTCGTCTTCGCCGCCTTCAGCACCCTCTGGAGCAGCGTCACCCTGGTTCTCAGTGATCCCCCCATGTCCCTGACGTCGACCGCGATCGGCGCGTTCGGGCTGCTCGGCGCCGCCGGGGCCCTCGCCGCCAACGTCGCGGGCCGCCTCAACGACCGCGGCCACGCCAACCGGACCACCGGCTTCGGCCTGGCCCTGCTGACCCTCTCGTGGCTGCCCCTCGCTCTCACCCGGCAGTCGCTGTGGGCCCTCGCGGCCGGAGTGATCCTTCTCGACCTTGCCGTACAGGCCGTACACGTCACCAACCAGAGCCTGATCCACGCGCTGCACCCCGACGCGGGGAGCCGGCTCATCGGCGGATACATGGTCTTCTACTCGATCGGAAGCGCCGTCGGAGCCCTCGCCGCGACAACCCTGTACGCCGCGGCGGGCTGGAGCGCGGTGTGTGTACTCGGCGCCGGATTCAGCGGCCTCGCCCTCGTCCTCTGGGCATTCACCAGGAACGGTGCCGCCCGACCGGTGGTGAGGCGGGAACGGTGCACCGCCTGAAGCGACAGGACCCGGATATGAGTACGGCGACTCAGGCCCCGGGCACCACCCCGTCCCGACGATGAGGACCAACACCGCCGAGACCGGGAGACCCTTCATGCTCAGCCGCTTCGCCGACGTCCTGGTGCCCGCGTTCGGCCGCCTGACGGTGACCACCGACCCCGGCACCGAACTCGTGCCCGGCAGCATCATCGCCGCGAACCACACGTCCTTGGCGGACCCCGCGATCGTGACCGCCGCCCTGCACCGCCTCGGCGCCGAGCCGGTCATCATGGCGGCCGCGGGGCTGTGGCGGGTCCCGCTGCTCGGCCGTGCGCTCGCCCGCGAAGGACACATCCCGGTCATCCGCGGAGACCGGCGTGCCGCCGCCGCGCTGGACGCCGCGGCAGAAGCCCTGGAGCAGGGGCGGCTGGTCCTCATCTACGCCGAAGGCGGCCTGCCCCGCCGCAGGGACGCCGCGGAAGCGGCACCCGGCACCTTCCGCAGCGGCCTGGCCCGGCTCGCCGAACGCACCGGCGCCCCCGTCATACCCGTGGGTCAGGCCGGAGCCCGCCGGATCTCCTCGGGCAGCACCGCCAAGCAGCTCGCCGGTCTGGTCACCGCCCCGCTGCGCCGACCGGACCTTCATGTGCACGTGGGCGCGCCCCTGGAGTTGACCGGCGACCGCGCCGCCCGGACGGCACGGGCCCGGACCGCGGTGACCACCGCGTGGCGCACGGCCGCCGCCCGCCTGCGCGAGCCCGCCGCGCGCGGCAGCCGCGCCCGGACGGGGTCTCAGGTGTGAACCTCCGGCGGGGGCTCGGCGAAGGCACCGGCGGCTGCGGCGAGGGCGGCGGTTCTGGCCGCGTGGCCCGGCAGTTGCGGGTCGTACGGCGTACGGAGAAGCACCAGCTGGTGGTAGAGCGGCGCGGTGGCGGCGATGAGCAGCCGCCGGGCGTCGGTGCGCGGCGGGAGTTCGCCGCGCCGGACGGCCCGGCCGACGACGATCCCGCAGCGGGCGTACCGGTCCTCCCACAGCCGCTGCTGGGCCTCGGCGGCCTTCTCGGAGCGGAACGAGGCGGCGATCAGGGCCGCCATGACCGGTGGCTGTGCGCTCATGCCCGTCTGGATCTCCTCGTTCAGCGCTGTCAGGTCGCCTTCCAGCGAACCGGTGTCCGGGGGCTGCCAGTCGTCGTCACCCGCCGCGTCCAGCACGTCGGCGAGCAGACCGCCGACGTCCCGCCAGCGCCGGTAGACAGTGGTGCGGTGCACTCCGGCGCGGGCGGCGACGGCGTCCGTGGTGAGCCCGTCGTAACCGTGTTCGGCCAGCTCCGCGAGGGCTGCGTCGAGCACCTGCGCGCGGATACGGGCGGTGCGGCCCCCGGGCCGGCGTCGGGGCGCCGGTGGTGGCCGGGTGTCGTTCGGTTCCGTTTCCGGCTCCGGCTCCCGTTCCGGTTCCGGCTCAGGGGCTGCGGGAGGCGTCATGGGTAAATCCGATTGCTCGGGGGGTGAAGGTATGGCAGCATCTTAAAGCATCAGTTGTCGCACTAGTGGAGTGATCGATGTTCTTCCAAAGCATTCGCCCGGCCACGCGGCCCCTCGCGGCCGCCTCGTTCCCGAATGCTCTGGAGACCTCGTATGCCCACACAGATCACCGCGCTCGCCGTCAGCAAGTCCTTCGACGGCAGGCCCGTCCTTGATGCGGTGACCTGCTCGCTCGCCGCAGGCGAGCGCACCGGGATCATCGGGGAGAACGGATCCGGCAAGACCACCCTGCTGCGCCTGCTCGCCGGGCACGAACTGCCCGATGAGGGCGAGGTCGTGGTCCAGGCCACCGGCGGCGTCGGCTATCTCGCCCAGGACGAGCGGACAGACCCGCGGGCAACCGTCCAGCAGATCATCGACCGCGCCCTGAGCGATCTGCGCGCCGTCGAGCGGCGCATGCGGCGGCTTGAGGCCGAGATGGCCGACGGCGACGCGTCGGGCCTGGCCGAGTACGGCGAACTGATGACGCTCTTCGAACTGCGCGGCGGCTACGACGCCGACGCCCGGGTGGAACGTGCCCTGCACGGCCTCGGCCTGGGACTGGTCGGCCGTGACCGCAGCGTGGGCAGCCTGTCCGGCGGCGAGCGGGTCAGACTGCGGCTGGCGGCCCTGCTGGCCGCCGCGCCGGAGGTGCTGCTGCTGGACGAGCCGACCAACCACCTCGACGACGGCGCCCTGACCTGGCTGGAGGAACACCTCCGCACCCGCCGGGGCACCACGGTGGCGGTCTCCCACGACCGGATCTTCCTCGAACGGGTCGCGACCAGCCTGCTGGAGGTGGACGCCGACCGGCGCCGCGTCGTCCGGTACGGCAACGGCTACTCCGGCTACCTCGCCGGGAAGGCCGCCGCCCGGCAGCGCTGGGCCCAGGCGCACGGCCAGTGGCGGGCCGACACCGACCGGCTCCGCGAGGCCGCCGCGACCACCGCCCGCCAGGTGGCTCCGGGCCGTTTGATGAAGGACGGCAACAAGATGGCCTACGACCGGGCGGGCGGCCGGGTACAGCAGTCCCTGGCCAGTCGGGTGCGCAACGCCGAGGAACGGCTGCGCCGCCTGCTCGCCGACCCGGTCCCGCCTCCGCCGGAGCCGCTGCACTTCACCCCGGTACTGCGGACGCGTCGCCTGGTGGGTACCGTCCTCGACGCCGCCGGCATCGTCGTCACGGACCGGCTCGACCGTACGAACCTCACCGTCGCGGCAGGCGAACGCCTGCTGATCACGGGGCCGAACGGAGCGGGAAAGAGCACTCTGCTCCGTGTCCTGGCCGGGGACATCGCTCCCCACAGCGGGAGCGTCACCCGGCGCGGCAGGATCGGCTACCTCCCCCAGGAGCCACAGCCCGGGAAACCGGACGAGACGGTGCTGGCCGCCTTCGCCCGCGACCGGGCCGGGCACCCCGCCGAGCACGCCGAACAGCTGCTGTCCCTGGGCCTGTTCGACCGCGACCAGCTCACGGTGCCGGTCGGCCGGCTGTCCACCGGGCAGGCGCAGCGTCTAGCCCTGGCGCGACTGCTCAGCGAGCCGTCCGAGGTCCTGCTGCTCGACGAACCCACCAACCACCTGTCGCCCGCTCTCGTCGAGGAGCTGGAGACCGCCCTGGCCGACTACGACGGCGCCCTCGTCGTCGTCAGCCACGATCGCCGGCTGCGCCGACGCTGGCGAGGCGCCCACCTGGCGATGCGGGCGACCGGGACGTCCACCGCCGAGGCCTGACGCCCCGGCTCCACCAAGCCCGTTGCGGTGCGTGCCGCGCGCTGGTCGGGTGAACGACCGGCGAGTGGTGGCCCCGTCCGACGGTGGCAGGGCGACCATCGAGTGGATCGCTGTATCCGAAGGGAAAGGGCTCTTCCCATGCGTCGTGCACTGATCGTCGTCGATGTGCAGAAGGACTTCTGCGAGGGTGGCAGCGTTCCGGTGAAGGGCGGTGCGGACCGGGCCGCCGCCATCGCCGAGCTGCTCGGGCACTCGGACGGGCAGTACGCCTTCGTGGTCGCCACCCGTGACCACCACATCGACCCCGGCACCCACTTCTCCGAGAACCCCGACTTCCAGGAATCCTTTCCCGTGCATTGCGTCGTCGGCAGTGAAGGAGGCGAGTTCCACCAGGACTTCGCGCCCGCCGTGGAATCCGGGCACGTCGATGAGGTTGTCTTCAAGGGCGCGCACTCCGCCTCGAAGAGCGGTTTCGAAGGCTTCACCCAGGACGGTACGACGTTGTCCGACTGGCTGAGAGCCCGCGATGTCACCGATCTCGACATCGTGGGGATCGCAACCGATCACTGCGTGAAGGCCACCGCGCTGGACGGAGCACGAGCGGGCTTCACGGTGCGGGTCCTGCTCGACTACACCGCTGGTGTCGCCCCCGACACCACGCGAACCGCACTCGACGAGCTACGCCGGGCCGGTGTCGCGCTGAGCGGCGAACCTGTCGTCCATGCCTGATCGGGTCGGCGCCCCGCCCCGATCCGAGGGCCGGGCCTCGGGGGCCGGCGTCGAGCGGTGTGATCTTGAAATGCCGGCGCCGCGGTGACGCCGGACCGGACCCCGGCCCGGATCGCGATTCCCGGGCGTGTGCCGGTGCCAGGGACTACGGTCGTGGGCGTGATCGAACACGATGCCCTCAGTGCCACCAGCGAGGCCTACGACGCCGCCGCCCCCCTGTACATGCAACTGTTCCGCGAGGAGTTGCGTGACAGGCCCTTGGACCGCGCGTTTCTGGGTGCGTTCGCCGAGGCCGTGAGTGCGGGTGGGGGCGGTCAGGTCGCAGATCTGGGGTGTGGGCCTGGTCATATCACTGCCCACCTGGATGAACTGGGGCTGGCGGTGTTCGGCGTCGATGCCTCTCCCGCGATGATCGAGACAGCTCGGCAGGCCTACCCGGGCCTGCGGTTCGACGTGGGCTCGATGGCCGCGTTGGACATCGCTGACGGCGTGTTGGCAGGCGCACTTTCACGTTGGTCCATCATTCACACTCCGCCGCATGAACTCCCCTCCATCTTGCTGGAGTTCCACCGTGTGCTGGCACCCGGCGGCCACATTCTGGTCGGCTTTTGGGCCAGCCACGACCCTTCCCACCCGACGCAGGTCTTCGACCACGCCGTCGCTCCTGCCTATCGATGGTCGCCGGATCACCTCGCCGCGATGCTGCGCACGGCCGGTCTGGCCGAGGTGGCCCGGATGGTTCGCGAGCCCCAGCCCACCGACCGGCGGCAGTTCAAGGAGATTCACCTGCTCGCCCGCAAACCGGAGGCAGGGTCTGCCCGGTCGACCGGATGACCGGCACCGGGAACCAGCAGGTGACAGGTGCCTGCGCGGTGGGTCCTGGTTGACCTTGACACGGTGGCAGGGTCTTCACTGCTTGCCGAGGAGGTGGTCTCGATGACGGTCACGGGACAGGACACGGATGGGGCACGAGTGCTCCAGGGGCTGGGGGACGGCAGTTCGTCCGTGCGGCTGCGGGCCGCTCTGGCGGTCGGTACGGCGCCCGACCCGCGCTACGTCGAAACGCTCATCGAGCGATGCGCGATCGAGCCCGAGTTCTTCGTCCGCGACATGCTGACCTGGGCACTCACCCGCCACCCGGTGTCCATGACACTCCCGGCGCTGGTCGGCGAACTCCGTTCGGAGCGTGCGCAGGCCCGGAGCCAGGCGCTGCACAGCCTGTCCAAGATCGGGGACCGGCAGGCGTGGCCTGCGATCACCCGGACGCTCTTGTCCGACCCCGAGGACGAGGTGGCGCGGAGCGCTTGGCGGGCCGCGGTCGTACTCGTATCGGAAGGCGAGGAGCCCGCCCTGGCCGTGGTGTTGGCGACGCAGCTCGGGCGCGGTGGGCGGGAGACGCAGCTGAGTCTCAGCCGGGCGATGGTCGCGCTGGGCGAAGTGATTCTGCCGGCTCTGCACGCCGCGACAACGACCCCTGGCCCGCAGGTACACGCACGCGCACGCCCGCAGGCACACGTGCACGCACACGCACTTGCCACGGAACGGTTGCTGCGCGACCCGGACGCCGGGTTCGAGTTCGCGATCGAGGAGGCGAAGCGCGTCGTGGCCCTCGGTGGCTCCGGCCAGGAGGGACGATAGGGCGTGTTGATCGGTGAGGTGGCGCGACGGTCCGGGGTCAGTGCCCGCATGCTCCGGCATTACGAGTCGCTCGGCCTGGTGCGGCCTTCGGGCCGCACGGGCTCCGGATACCGGGAGTACTCCGGGGAGGACATCCGGCGGATCTTCCACATCGAGAGCCTGCGGTCACTGGGGCTGTCCCTGCGTGAGATCGGGCGCGCACTCGACGATCCCGGCTTCACGCCCTCGGCGCTCGTCGGCGACCTCATCCGCCAGACGAGCGAACGCATCGCGGCCGAGACGGAGTTGCTCACGCGGCTCCGCCGGATCGATGCCGCGGACCCCGCCGACTGGGAGCACGTCCTCCAGGTCGTTTCGCTCCTCCAGGCGCTGGGGTCGAAGAGCGCCGACGCGCGCCAGCGCGCGGCCCTCTCCTCCGTCGACGAGGTTCCGGTGCCGGTGGAGGCCCTGGTCGACGCGGCACTGAGCGAGACGGAGCCGAACGTCGCCGGAGCCATTCGATGGGCGCTGGCACGATCGGGCGACGGCGGTTCGGAACTGCTGGCGCAGGGCCTCCGATCGCCGGTGGCGGCGGTGCGGGAACGTGCCGTTCAGTCCCTCGCCGAGATGCCCGGGGGTGAGGCTGCCGCGTACCTGCGGGACGCCCTCGCCAACCCCGACGCCGTGGTCCGCGGGTACGCGGCTCTGGTGCTCGGGTCACGTGGAGCGGCCGATGCGGTACCGACGCTCATCGACATGATCGTGGAGGGCAGGAACGACATCGATGCGGCCGATGCCCTGAGCGTGCTGGCGGACGACACCGCGACGGCGGACCGGATCGCGGCCGGGCTCGTCGACCGACTTGCCCAGCACACGACTGAAGCGCCCGCACGCGGACGGCTGACCCAGGCGCTGGCGGGCATCCCGGGGACGACGGCCTCACGGGCCCTCGCGGAGCTGTCGCACGACGAGGACCGTGCCGTCGCGCTGACTGCGACGTACCTTCTCCGGCTGCGCGACGGGTGAGCCTGCGGTTCATCAGCGGGACGAGCAGCACCGCGACGGAGCTTCTCAGGTTTCGTACGGCAGCGCAGGCTGGTCCCACACCGCGTCCGACCGGCTGATGACGCGCCGGAGTTCGCGGGCGCTCCGGGGAGGAAGGGCCTGCATCACGGTGTCCAGGAGAGCACGGGCTTCGAGAGGATCGCCGCAGCAGTACCAGTGCACGTTGCCCCAGTCGTAGTCCTGCCACAGCACGCGCTCGGGGCGGTGGACGTAGTCCTTCCACAGGCGCACGGCCGCAGTGACGTCCCCCGGCCGCAGATAGTTGCGGGTCCGCTCCAGGCGGGCGATATCGGCGAGTGCGGGCGAGGACAGGCCGTCGATGGCGCCGATGACCGGCCTTGCGTCCGGTGTCCGGTGGCGGGGGAGACCGCCCCGGACGACACCGCCCCGGACGTGTCCTGGCCGTCTACGAGGCATGGCCCCTTCGGTACGTCGTCATGCCGGACATGGTGCCACGGCCCCGCGAGGCCGTCGGCAGACCACAGAGTGTACGATCGTACGCTCCGCGCCTACGATCATCCTCATGCAGACGGACTACTTCGCACAGGACCCCCGCACCAACCTCGAACGCATGCTGGCGGGCGACCTCTACATCGCCGACGACCCCGAGATCGCCGGCCGCCAGCAGCAAGCGGTGCGCCTGGCCGCCCGCTACCAGGCCGCCTACACCGAAGACGCGGGCGCGGCCCAGCCCGTCCTTGCCGAACTCCTCGGGTCGGTAGGAGACGAGGTCCACGTGCGGCCGCCGCTGTACGTGGACTACGGGAGCAACATCGCGATCGGGGCGCGTACCTTCGTCAACTACAACTTGACCGCCCTGGACGTCGCGGCCATCACCATCGGCGAGGACTGCCAGATCGGCCCCAACGTCCAGCTGCTCACCCCGACGCACCCCCTGGAGCCGCAACCCCGCCGCGACAAGCTGGAAGCCGCCGAGCCGATCACCATCGGCGACAGCGTATGGATCGGCGGAGGCGCGATCGTCCTCCCCGGCGTGACCATCGGGGACAACTCCGTCATCGGCGCCGGCGCCGTCGTCACCAAGGACA
Organism: Streptomyces sp. NPDC102437; assembly: GCF_044765565.1. Taxonomy (NCBI): domain Bacteria; kingdom Bacillati; phylum Actinomycetota; class Actinomycetes; order Kitasatosporales; family Streptomycetaceae; genus Streptomyces; species Streptomyces sp. NPDC102437. The sequence goes on from NZ_JBIWKI010000014.1 coordinate 172,117, forward strand.
TCCCCGCGGGTGTCGTCGCCGTCGGCAACCCCGCCCGCCCCGTCCGCACGCTCTGAGGCCGCGACGACCATGGCCACCGGACACACCGACCCACAGCGTCGCGAACGCATTCTCACCGCCACGCTCGACCTCATCGCCGAGGAAGGCACCGCCGGTGTCTCCCACCGGAAGATCGCTGCCCGCGCAGACGTCCCCCTGGGCTCGATGACCTACCACTTCAGCGGGATCGACGAAGTGCTCCGGGAGGCCTTCCGCCACTTCACCGAGCACGTGGTCGCGCTGTTCGACACGCACCTCGCCGCTCCGGCCGATCGCCGGCAGGCAAGGGAAGCGGTGGTCGACCTCATCCACGCGCTGTCCGACGGAAGCCGACGCGACCTCGTCCTCACCCAGGAGCTCTACACCCTCGCCGCCCGACGGCCCTCCTACCGGGAACTCACCCACGAATGGATGGCCCGCAGCCGCGGCCACCTGGAGAAACACTTCGACCCGGACACGTCCCGCCAACTCGACGCCCTCATCGAGGGGCTGACCCTCCATCGGGCCCTGGCCACGGAACCCCACGACCGCGCGCTCACCCTCGACGCCGTCACGCGCATCACCGGGCCCTCCGGGGCGACCACCTGAGGCCGCATTCATGGCCAGGGGTGAATCCTTCTGGGCCCGCCGCGCCTCTCATAGGCGTGCGGACGACCGCGTCCGCCCCGTACTCGCCAGGAGGACCACATGACCACCGTCATCATCGCCGCCGCGGCCGGCGCGCTGCTGCTGTGCGCGTGCACCGTCACGCTGCTGCGCCGCCGGAGGCGTCAGCGTGGCTGACCACACCTGGCCCGGCGCGACTCTGGTCGCCGCGGCGCAACGCGGCGACGTCGAGGCGCTCACCTCGTTGGTGTACGGCTCCTACCCGCACGTACACCGGTTCGCGCACACGCTGTGTGCCACACCCCAGGACGCCGAGGATGCCGCCCAGGAAGCGCTGATCATCCTCTACCGCAAGATCGGCATGCTGCGCGCCTCCGGGGCGCTGGCATCGTGGATGTTCCGGATCGTCCGCAACGAGTGCCTGCGCCGCACCCGCGCCCTGCTCCACCGCGCACCGGCCGACGAGCACGGCCGGCTCGGCACGTCGGACCGGTTCGAAGCGTTCGGGGGCACCTCGCGGTCCGCCGAGGAGGACGTCCTGCTGCGTCTGGAGGCCGAACGCGTCGCGGCCGCCGTCGCCGCCCTGCCCATGGACCAGCGGCAGGTGCTGGTCATGCGGGACATCCAGGGCCTGCCCGGCCGCACCGTCGCCGACCGGCTCGGACTGAGCACCGCCGCGATGAAGTCCCGCCTGCACCGGGCCCGTTCGGCAGTACGCGAGGTACTGAACGAGGACCTGCCGTGATGAGGGGAACCAACAACGATGACATCTGACTCGACCACGGTGCCACGCACCGCCACGACCGGCTCCACATCCGGCTACAAGTCCATTTCTACGCCCGGGTACCAGCCCGGTTCCACAGTCGTCGTCGGCGCCGCCGGTGTGCGCGACGCGCAGGTGCGCGGCGGTTTCGCCAGCGACAGCGTGCCGCGCCATCTGGCCCGCGGCGCCGTCGGGTTCGGTGCGCTCGTAGGGTCCCTTGCCCTGTTGCCGGTCGTCGGCCCGGGGAGTCTTGTGCTCGCGCCGGTCGGCCTGGTCGCACTGCGCGGCTGCCCGATGTGCTGGGCGATCGGCCTCGTGGAGACCGTCTCGGCCGGGCGGCTGCGTCGGTCCTGCGTGGACGGGAGGTGCGAACTGACCCACGCCAAGTCCCGGGGGCCGGCGCCAAAGCGATCTCGGGTCGCGGATCACGGCGGGTGATGCGACCGTCCCGGGCACGGAAGGTGCGGGAACCCGAGTACCCGCACCTCCCCGCCCTTTCGCCCGAGTGTCCCGGGTAACCCGAAAGAGCGAGAGGCTCTCGGAACCCCGCCTTTTCCTGCCATCCTGAACCCGGCCCCGCCGCACCCCCGCCGGCCGGACCACCCCGGGGAGGTCTCCGATGACATGCGGAAACTGCGGCGCGGCAGCCACCCAGGGCCCCGACGGGTCCTGGACCTGCAACAACCAATGCGGCTGGTCGTCCAATTCTCCCGGACCCGCCATGACCCCGGAGATCACCACCACGCGCTGTCGAGGCTGCGGCGCCGAGGTGCACGGCCTCAATGGCCGGTACGCGTGCGGACTGTGCAGCTGGTCCAACCACTGGGACGAAGGCCATCAGCCGCTCCCCGCCGCAGGCAACATCCCCAGGGACACGAACAACCTGCAGTGAACGCACGAGGCCGCTCACGGATGTGACGGGCCGGAGTCCTCATAGCGCGCACCCGCGGACTCGACTCCGACCGGCTCGCGACCGAAGCGGCATACCTCACCGAACACCTCGAAGGGTTCGCCATGGCAACGCTTTGGTTCACCGAGTGCACCTTGTGACTTTCCAGGCAATGTCGGACGCATGCATCAGTGCTGATTAGCAGAAGCAAGTAATTCTCGATTTGCGGAACCGGTGTACTGCCTCCGTCGTCCCTGCCTGGACAAGGGTCTCCTCTTCGAGTTCTCGGAGAAGACCCTCGGCCCTGCCAGCAGGGCCCCGGATGCGCCTCACGCATGCGGAGAAACCAGCGAACAGCACGAGATGAGGATGAACGGGTGTCTATGTTCCGACGTCGAGTGAGCGGTTCCGTCGCGGTTGTTGCCGCGCTCACGCTCACGTCCCTTGCCGCTCCCGCGATCGCTCAGGCCGCACCGGCTCCGGCTCAGGCCGCACCGGCTCCTGCGGTGCGTCCCATGACGGCGAGCACAGGCGTGCCGGGTATCCCTGACCCGGGCCTGTCCTGTTCCGTGAACGTCCTGGGAGTCGACTCCGCTCAGCGGATCGTCGACCGGACCTACACCAGCGAGAACGGCCAGGGAAACCTGTACACCTCGGTCTGGGAGCAGAGCCGGCTCGGATTCGTGCCGCGGGCGCTCGTCAAGAAGGAGTCGGCCGGCGCGGAGTCGCCGGACGCGCTGGGAAGCACGGGACGGGACTACTACGCGACCGCGGCCGACGGAAGCCTGTACGTGCTCGGCCTCAACCTCGACGGCACCCTGGCCAAGAAGAAGGTGGGCACGACCTGGAGCTCCGTCCGTCTCATGACGGCGGTGCCCGCCCTCTCCGGCAGGCCGGGCAGCTACGTGTACTCCCTCACCGACGGCGGCGGAATCTTCCGGTACAACACCGCCACCAAGGCGGAGAGCATGCACAGCACGACACTGGTCGGCGCGTCCGGCTGGCAGGGCGTCAAGACCCTGGCGTGGTACGGCCTCAAGACGCTTCCGGACGGGCAGAGCGCCGACGTACTTCTCGCCACCCTCACGACCGGACAGCTGGTGGAGTACACCATTCCCCACAAGACGCCGACGAAGTGGACGCGCAAGGACGTCCGCCCCACCAGCTGGGGCAACCTCACGGCGATCACCGTCGGATCGTGCGCGAAGAACGGAACGATGGGCCCGAACTCCGCGTGGATCGGGACGCTCCCCACCGGCGACGCCTACCTCTACATGGACAAGAACCGGGAGACCCCGAACAGCGCTGACATCCTGGCGTACGGGCGGATCGCCGCAGGCTGGCCCGAGCGCATCTTCGCCGGATAGTCTCCGCCTCCCGGTCCGTCGCTACCGGGGTGTGGCGGCGCCCAGCCAGCCGTCGACGGTGGTGACGTCCGCCCACTGCGGGAACAGCTTCTCGGTGAGGAACCGGTGGACCTCGGCGTCGGTGTCCAGACAGGCGTCGGCGAGAACGGTGAGGCCGAAGTCCAGGTCGTTGGCCTGGCACAGGGTATGCAGCACCACGGCGCTGGTGGCGATGCCGGTGAGGACGAGGCTGTCGATGCCGTGCGCCCTGAGCACCACGTCGAGGTCGCTGCCGCAGAACGCGCTCGCCCGTCTCTTGGTGACCACCACCTCGCCCGGCCGGGGCGCGACATCGGGGTGGATTTCGGTGCCGGGGTCGCCCTCTACATGAAGTCCGGCTCGCGCAACGGCGGTGAGAGCTCTGTTGCGCGGGCTGACTTCGGGAAAGCCCTGGCGCAACGCGATGACCACGTAGATGACAGGAATGTCTGCGGCCCGGGCACCATCTATCGCCCTGCGCAGGCGCGGAAGGTATCCGGAGCCGTCGTCGGCGATGTCCACGATGGCTCGCTGGACGTCCATCACGAGAAGGGCGCTGCTCATACGGTCTCCAGAAACGACGTCGGACCGGCGCTGAAGCGGGGGCCGGGTTCTGCATGTTCGTGCAGTGCGCGCGGCCGCCGGCAATGTGGCGCCACCGTGGCAGTGTGCCCGCCGGGAACGAGTTCCGCCAAGCGGCCTGGCCCGGTGGACCGCTCGGCCCTGACGGCGGATCAGGGGCAGGCCGGGGCCGAGCGGGGGGAGTCTGAGTTGACGGCGGATGATCTGCCGACCACCCCGGAGGGGATCGTCGAGCACCGCTTCGACGATCACCCGTTGGCCGAACTGGTCGCGAAGGCGGTCCGGCGCGACCGGCCCTTCACGACCCCCGGTGAAAAGCAGGTCTACGGGGCCACCGGTTACTACGTCGCCGGGATGCTGATCGAGAAGCTCACCGGCCACAGCTACCAGCAGGAGATCACCAACCGGATGCTGCGCCCGCTGCATCTGCGGCACACCACCGCCCCGGAGACCGACACCACGATTCCCGGCCCCCACTCCCACGGCTATATCGCCGTGCCCCGGGCGGGCGGCGGAACCCAGCTGGTCGACATCACCGACCAGAACCCGGGCGCAGGCGGCATGATCTCCACGACCGGCGACCTGGACCGCTTCCTGACCGCCCTGTTCCGAGGACGCCTCCTGTCGCGCTCCCGGATGGCCGAACTGTTCACCGTTCCCGACGTCCCATACCTCGGCGGCAGGTCCCAGGATCCGGGCCGGGGCCGGGCCTATTACGGCGCGGGACTGATGCGCGTGACCCTTCCCGACGGAGTGACCGTCTGGGGCAAGACCGGCAGCACCTTCGGCTACACCGACGGCATGTTCACCACCCGTGACCTGCGCCGCCGCCTCGTCTACTCCTTCAATCCCACCACCGGCGGCGGCAACGACCTGGCGCTCGTCAACCGGCTCGTCTCGGCCGCCTTCAACCCGTGAGCAACATGGACAGGACCGGTCCGGCAGGCGAGGACCCGGACCGCCGCCGATATCCTGCGTGACATGGTCAACTCATACGCGAGCGCGGGCCTCGACGATGCCGGGGTTGCGACAGCCGCGGTACGTGCCGGCGCGGACGTGGTGCGGAGCATGTACGGTCGGCGGCTCACCCGCATCGACAAGGGGGCCGGGGATTTCGCCACCACCGCCGACGTGGAGGCCGAGAAGGCGATTCTCGGTGTCATCCGGGCCGCCCGGCCCGATGACGCTCTGCTCGGCGAAGAGGGTGGACACCAGGGTGCCGCTCGGGCCGACCGCCAGTGGTTGGTCGATCCCTTGTGCGGCACACTGAACTACGCCGTCGGCAACATGCTGGTGGCCGTCAACGTGGCGCTGCGCAACGGTGCGGCAGCGGTGGCCGACCCGTTCAGCGGCGAGGTCTTCTTCACCGACGGGGAGACCGCCTGGGTGCGGCACGACGATGCCGATGCGCGACTGACGCCCACGCCCGACACCCAACTCGTGGACGTCAATCTGGACCCGCCGTTCCCCGGCGCGCCCGGCTTCCGGGCTGTGGAACTGCTTGCCCATCCCGGGTTCGTGGAACGTTTCCGTCCCCGAGTCGTATCCACGACGCTGGCGTTGGCCTGGGTCGCCGCCGGCAAGCGCGCCGCGTACGTCACCGACGGCGGCGACCTGTCCGGAAGCGTTCATTTCGCCGCCGGTATCGCACTGTGCCGGGCCGCCGGCTGCGTGGTCACCGGGATCGACGGTTCCCCGATCGGACAGGCAGGCCGCGGACTCGTCGTGGCCGCCGACGGCGAAACCCACCAACTGCTGATGTCGATGATCCGCACCTGAAGGAGAGAGGGTGTCGGTGACGTCGGTGGCTTCGACCACGCGCGACGGGGCCCGGTGTGGGGCGCCTGCTGCCCCGGCGACGACGAGGGCTGGTGTGGTCATGGTGGCGAAGGACGGCTTCCCAGGTCGATGCCTGTGCCGAGGCCGGCCCGGCCCTGCTGTCGGCCGGCCCGACGCCCCATGCCGCCCTGGAGCGGTGCGGTCGACCTCTTCGTCGACTTCCTGGTCACCAAGCAAGGCCTGGCCGCCACGACGCAGCGGGGGAGGCACCGGCTACGACGCGCTGCACACCTACTCCCTCCACCGTCTCCTGCCGGTGTGCGCCCAACTCCTCTACGCGGCCGTCGCCTCCGGCGAGATCCGCTCCGGCCTCGCCCCCGACCTCGATGCCTACCAACTCATGCGCGGCATCGGAAACCTCTGCATCGGCGCCGACGGTGACCCCCGCTACGACGCGCGCCGACTGGTCGCACTCCTCGTCGCAGGACTCCGTCAGCCGCGCTGACGGTTCTGACGGACCGCCGGAGCGGGTGGCCGGGTGTTCAGGCCACGGCGTAGTCGGCGAGGGCCGGTTCGAGGATGTCGAAGGCGTTGGCTGCCTCCGTGGTGATGGTTGCGGCGATCTCGTCGTTGGGATGTTCGGCCAAGGTGAGGTCCTGGATGCGTTGGAACAGAATGCGGTGGACGGTGCCGAGCAGCCCGGCGGCGGTCTGGACGGTGATGTCGTCCGACGGCGCGCCCACGGCTGCGGCGAGAGTCTGGGCCAGGGCGCGTTCGCGCTGGTCGTGCAGGCCGCGCAGACAGGCCGAGAGGGTGGGGCTGTCGGCGATCATGCGGGCGAAGGCGGGCCCCGAGAAACCGGAGACCGGATCTGCGGCTGCTGCGGCGTCGGTGAAGGCGCGGCGCAGTGCCGCCAGGGCGGACTCGCCGGGCCGTCGAGTGGCCACCGTGTGCGCCAGGGAAGCGATGAACGCGTCCTGGTGGTCCAGGGCCAGGTCCTCCTTGCGCGGGAAGTAGTTGGTCACCGTCTTCTTCGCGACGCGCGCGGCGGCGGCGATCTCGGCGATGGTGGTCTGCTCGAAGCCCTGGGTGATGAACAGACGGGTGGCGTGGTCGGAGATGAGTTGCCGGGTCTCCTGCTTTTTGGATTCCCGCAGGCCGGCGGGTTGCGCGGCCGATTTGATGTCAGTAGCCATGAGGCAATCTTACCCTCGTAGCATTTTTATGTTGACACTCGCGAGCCTCGTGGCTAACTTTACCTCCGTCGTAAAGTTCTGATGATGGAACGAGGAGGAGAGTCCATGCCCGAACCCAATCGCACCGCGAGCACCACCCCCGTCCTCGACATCTGCCTCGCTGTCGACCTCGGTGAGTTCTGCCCGGGCGTGACGGCCCCAGCCCCCGGCGCCGCGCCCCGTCGCCGTGAGGGGTGGCTGCTCGCCCGGATGGCCGCCGCCCGCGCCCGGCGCAGCACTCCGTCCACGCACAACCTGCCGCGCCGCGGCGGCTACTGATCCACACCCGCACCCACAGCGCCGTACGGACGACCACGCCCGGCAGCCTCGTCGACCAGCAGCAGCGACAGGCTCCCCGAACCCCATGAGGAGAACCGCCTTGCAGATCACCGCGTCCACCGTCTCGCTCACCGTCGACGACGTCGCCGCGTCACAGCGGTTCTTCACCACCCACCTCGGCTACGCCGAGCAGGCCGCCGCAGACGGATTCGCCTCCCTTTCGCGCGACGACGCCGCAGCGGACGTCGTCCTCCTCGCCCGCGGAATCGAAGTGCTGCCGGCCGAGCAGCGCGACCAGCATGTCTCCGGCCTGATCCTCGCCTTCACCATCACCGGCATCGAGGCCGAGGAGAAGCGGCTGCGCGCCGAGGGTGTCGAGATCACCATGCCGCTGCGCGAGGAGCCCTGGGGCGAACGCCTCTTCCAGATCGCCGACCCCAATGGCGTGATCGTCCAGTTCGTCGAGTGGACCGCCCCGTCCGGACCCGAGAACGCCTGACAACCCCACCCACCGCGTTCCTGGGCCTAGAATCCGCCTGAAGGCGAGGCGGCCCGGTCGCACCCCGGCTGGCACACCAGCGCCACCTTGTTGTTTCAGCACGCCGCTAGGCGACCACGCCACCGCCACCCTCGCGGCCTTCGCCGTCGCCATCTGGCCCGCCCGCACAGCCCTCCGCCCTCGACAGCAGTTGACGATCCCGCGGCGACGAAAGCACGGCACCTTGGCGTGTTGATGGACGTCTACTGAGTGTTGGGCTTGGTGGGTTCGCCCCGCGGGCGGACTCCGCGGGGCGCCGAGGCGGTACAGACGACGGGTACATGCGACCGGGACAGCAGATGACCGGACAGCGGGCGATCGGGTCCGCCGACGGCATGCGCCTCAGATACGGAGTGTCCCGGGGAACGCGCCGTGCCCGACGCCCGGTGCGGTGACGGCCAGCCAGCCGTGGCCGCGCACCTCGGTGTCCGGGCCGACATCGTCGGGGTCGACCGAGAGGTACGCGCAGGCGGACCGGGCGCCCGCGGTCCCCGCGTTGGACGGGGCCTCGTCGTACTCGGGGTCGAAGTCCGGGTCGTCGACCGCCAGGGTCTCCCACGGCAGCGGGTCGCCCTCCCATTCGGGGCTGCTCTCGGCGGCGTACCGACGGATCACCCGGCCGTTCTCGGCGACGATCCACACGTCGGAGCCGCCGGCGTCGTCCAGGAAGTAGAACTGGGCCTGGCCGCAGTGGACGCTTACCCGTTCGACCGTCTCGATCATGCCGTCCCAGGGGTCGCCGACGAGTTCGTCGAAGGGACCGAAGACCAGGCGCCAGCCGTCCAGCTCCGGGGTGATGAAGGCCCGCCCCACGGAGCGGTCGGCGCCGTCCGGCCCAGGTACCTGGATCCTCCGGCCCTCTGCTGCCTCCACGCCGACGGCGGCCGTGACGGGCAGCCGGTCGTGCAGGCCCAGAGCCTCGAAGACCCCCTCGTACGACGCCCCGGGCACGGCCATCCACCAGCCGCTGAGGATCGCCGACGGAAGCGTCGGGACCTCCTCGTCCAGGATCTTCACCTGTATCAGCCGCTCGATCGCCGCCCGGTCACGGTCGTCGAGCGCGTCGACACCGCCGCCCTCCACCAGCGCCGCCATCGCGCCCCGCCGGACCTTCGGGGACACGGCAGGGTCGCGACGCAGGGAGCGCAGCCGCGGCCGGAAGGCTTCGTGCAGCAGGCGGGCGTAGTCGGATGCCTTGTAGGGGGCGAGGCGGCCCCGGGCGAAACAGTCCACCAAGGCCATCAGCCCGGCCTCGGAGTCTATTTGCAGCCTGACGAGCCCCTGGAAGCCGCGGCCCGAACTTCCGCGGTCCGGATCGGCCGCCAGGGCCGCGTACTGGTCGGCGGAACGCTCGTCGAACACCCCGAGGAACCGCCCCGCCTGCCAGTCCGCCACCTCCTTGCGCCGCCAGGCCGCCAGTACGCTGTCGAAGGCGGGCGGCCCGATGTGCCGCAACGCTCGCATGACCGGCTGGAGACCAGCGGTCCCGTTCACACCGACCACGCCGCGCAGCAGTTCCGGCACCACGCTGTCGGCCTGCTCCGCCAGTTGCGAGGCAGCGGCCTCCACGCGCGCGGCGTCGTTGCTGCCCAGGTCCTTGAGAAGGGATTCGATCTCCATGCAGCAGCACAGTAGCCCCAGCCACTGACAGCGCCCCGCGGGACCGGGGGCCGGGAGCCAGGGGCCGGGACGGCTCGCGCTGCCGCCGGACACGACCGGGCCGCGGGTTCGACCTGGCTGATCGCCCGGTGGCCACGCACCCTGCCCCGTCCGACCATTCGCGAGACCTCTAACATCATGTGGCGTCTCGTCGTCGGACGCCGATGCCTGTCCGGTCGTGTCCGCCGCCCAACGCCCACGACATCCGTCGCACGGCGATGGAGTCGGGTATCGAGCAACCGAGGAGAGGAACGTTCATGCGGGCTCGGAGCATCGGCGCGGCCGCCGCGACAGCATTGGCGCTGGTGGCTGCCCGCGACCTCGTCCAGAAGAAGCACGCACTGCTCAGGAACTTCCCCGTGATCGGGCACGCCCGGTACCTGTTGGAGACGATCGGGCCGGAACTGCGCCAGTACGTCGTGACGTCCAACGAGGAGGAGCGCCCGTTCAGCCGTGACCAGCGCACCTGGATCTACGCGTCGGCGAAGGAAGAGAACAACTACTTCGGGTTCGGAACCGACGTGGACGTCGAGCACGTGCAAGGGCACGCGTACGTGAAGCAGCGGACGTTCGCCGGCACGTTGCCCGATCTGCACGACCCGCAGGCCCCGCTGCCCTCGGCCAAGGTGCTGGGCGGCCCGCGCGGACGCGCCAAGGCGTTCCGGCCGGCGAGCGTCGTGAACATCTCGGCGATGAGCTTCGGATCGCTGTCCGGCGCGGCCATCACGGCGCTGAACAGGGGCGCGGCGCTGGCCGGCGCGATGCAGAACACGGGCGAGGGCGGCCTCTCGCCGTACCACCGCAACGGCGGTGACCTCATCCTCCAGATCGGGACGTCGTACTTCGGCTGCCGCAACGAGGACGGCACCTTCAGCCTCGACAAGCTCAAGGACGTGGTCGCGAGCGCCCCGGTCAAGGCGATAGAGATCAAGCTCTCCCAGGGTGCCAAGCCGGGGCTCGGCGGGATGCTGCCGGGCGCGAAGGTGACCCCCGAGATCGCCGGGATCCGCGGCATCCCGGCCGGCAAGGACTGCGCCTCCCCCTCTCGGCACACCGCGTTCCACGACGTCGACTCGATGCTCGACTTCGTGGAGCTGCTCGCTGCCGAGACCGGTCTGCCGGTCGGGATCAAGAGCGCTGTGGGGGAGATGAGCTTCTGGCAGGAGCTGGCCAATCTGATGGCGCGTGGTGATCGCGGGGTCGACTTCGTGACCATCGACGGAGGCGAGGGCGGCACCGGGGCGGCTCCCCTGATCTTCACCGACTCGGTGTCGCTGCCGTTCCGCATGGGTTTCTCCCGCGTCTACAGCACGTTCGCCGAGCGGGGTCTGACCGACGACATCACCTTCATCGGATCCGGCAAGCTCGGCCTGCCCGAGAACGCCGCCGTCGCCTTCGCCCTGGGGGTCGACATGATCAACGTCGCCCGCGAGGCCATGCTGTCCATCGGCTGCATCCAGGCACAGAAATGCCACACCGACAAGTGCCCCACCGGCATCGCCACCCAAGACCCGTGGCTGGTACGCGGCATCGACGCGCCCTCGAAGGCCACCCGGGCCGCTGTCTACCTGCGCACCCTGCGCAAGGAGCTGCTGAAGGTCTCGGGAGCTGTCGGCGTCGCCCACCCGGCACTCATCACCACCACCGACATCGAGATCATGAACGGCGACTACGACGCCCGCACCCTGGCGAGCGTCTACGGCTACAAGGACGGCTGGGGTGAACTCGGCCCGGAGCTCGCCCAGAAGATCACCGCGCTGCTCACCACCGAACCGAACGCCCTCCAGAAGCCTGTCGGCTGACGTTCGACGCGTTGCGATCTCGCCGGGCCGGTCGTGATGCTGTCGGCGGCTGCCGGCAGCACACCGATCTGCTCGGCGAAGCCGCGGCCGGGCGGATTCCACGGCTCCCCGATCTCTCCAGTCGATCATGGTTGATAGCCTCCCGGGATGACTGCGCCCTTCGATGAAGCTGTCCGTGCCCGACTGCAAGCCCCCAACATCTGGTACGTCGGCACCGTGTTCGCCGACGGAGCACCGCAGGTCAGCCCGATGTGGGTGGATCTGGAAGGGGAAGGGGAGCTGACGTTCAACACCTCGGTGGGCCGGGTGAAGGAGGAAAACCTGCGCCGCGACCCCCGCGTCTACCTCTCACACGCGGACGCCACCGACCCCTTCGACCGAGTGCAGATCCGTGGTGTGGTGACCCGTTTCATCGAGGGCGAGGAGGCACACGAGCGGATGGACCGGCTGGCCCGCAAGTACCTGGGCGTCGATCGCTTCGAGTGGATCATGCCGGAGGAACAGCGGGTCGCGGTGATCGTGCGTCCCGTCAAGGTGCGGCACATCGTCGGGGTGGAGCGGTTCCGGCCCGGTGGCCCCGTCCCCGCGCCCGGACCGGCGTACCCCTCGTGACAATCGTCGCGGGCACGACGGATTTACCCCGAGGGAGCACGGCCGCTCTGCCCGCCGGCTGAACCGCTCCGGCCCCGACCACCACTACGCGGCCTCGGGCGGAGGGGAACGGGTCAGTCGATCGGGCCCGGACCCGGAGCGAGCGGCGGGAGTCCGTGGACGGCGAGGACGCGGTCGGCGAAGTCCGGTTCGGCGAGCGGGACACCATGGGCGGCGAGGAGGGTGAACAGGTCTGCGAGCCGGCGCGGTTCGGTGCCCCGAAGCTGATGGCCGGGGGCGAGACCGAGGACGCCGACGAGCGGTCCGCGGCCGGTAGCGGGGGTCGTGGTCAGGCGCAGACGCATCGTCAGACGAGCTGCGTCCGAATCGGGGTCCTCACCGAAGGCCATGTCCAGGCCGGTGATGTCGTGCCAGCGGTAGCGGCGGCGCAGCAGCGCCCTGGAGAGGGTGAGGCCCTCGCTGTCGGCGCGTACCCAGAAGCTGATGGGCGCGGGCAGCGCCACGAGGGCGACGACCGTGGCGGCGATCAGCAGGCTGGGGCCGACGCCCAGCCGATCCACCGCGCCGCTCGTGCCGAGGGCGACACCTGTCAGAAGGCCCAGAAGGCATCCGGGCCCTACACCCGAGAAGCGCCACAGGAAGCCCAGGCGCACGGTCCGGAACCGGTTCGTCGTGTCCACAGGCTCAATCCTGGAGCCTTGACGTCACTGTTCCGCCACGCTTCCAGGTCCCTTGTGCCACAGATCACAGCGGTCACATCGTCGGAGACGGCCGGCTTCACACTGCCGCCGACTCGCTCCTCACCGACACCGTCGGCGTCAGCACACTGACGCGGTGATGAGCCACACCGCCTTGTCGAGAGCCATGAGCGGCTCTCGCTGCCGGGCATGCGCCCACCGGCCTGGCACATGGCCGTCCGGCGCATCCGGGCCCGGAAGTCCTCGTCGCCCATCAGTTCGACGAGTTCCACCCATGCGGCGACCTGCTCGCTGGACGGATCGTGGGGGAGGCCGGGAGTGGCAGCGCGAACCATGGGCACCGCGGCCGGGTCACCGCGACCGGGATCGGGAACCGGGCGGCGTAGTCCTCGATCGCCGCGACGAGCACGTGATCGGCCAGCACCGGCGGATTGAGCCCTCGGATCAGAGCCCGCAACTCCTGGTGAGCTGCGGAGAGTTGCTTCTCCGCCTGGGTGAGCAGCTCGGACTGCGGGGAATCCGGCGGGGTGTCCAGGCGCAGCATCCCGAGGGTCATTCCCAGCGACACCAGCCGCTGCTGCGCCCCGTCGTGCAGATCGCGTTCGATCCGTACCCGCTCCGCGTCGAAGGAGTCCAGCAGACGGACCTGCGAGGCACGCACCTCGCGCAGCTCCTCCCCGAGCTCCCGGTCGCGCGGGGCCAGGAAGGTACGCGCCATGGCGGCGCGCGCCCCCGCCCACGAGGTCACCGTGTACGGCGAGGCCAGCAGCACGATCACGCCGAACACCGCCCTTCAGCGAGGCATTCGCCGCCGAGCAGCAGCCCGGCGTCGGCGCCCTCGCGCTGATCGCGGACAAAGGGGCGTCCACCGCCGCCATCGCCTCCGGCGCACGCCACGCCCTCGGCGACAGGGGCACGGTCGTATCCGGCGACGCCCGCTCCGAACTCCAGCCCCGATACATCGAGCACAAGCGCTCCCTGGGCGTCCGGCTCATCGGCGCCATGGCCCTCCTCGGCCTGTTCGCCACGGTCTTCGTCGTCGCCTCGATGCTGGTCCTGTCGACCGGCATGCGCCGCCGGGAGATCGGCCTGCTGCGCACCATCGGTACCGCACTCGGCCAGATCCGCCGCATGATCCTCGGCGAGGCCGCCGTCGTCGGCCTGCTCGGTTCGATCGCCGGCTGCCTGGCAGGCGTCGCCGCCGCCCCGCTGCTGCACGACATCCTCAAGTCGCCGCGACTACGCGGTGATGAAGTCCGCCGGCGGCACCGTCCGCCAGCTCCTCGGGCTGGCCGCCGGCGAGACCGCGCTGCTGGTGGCCGTCGGAGCCGGCCTCGGTGCCCTGGTGACGCTGCCCCCGCTGGCGGGAATGGCCTCCGGCCTCTCCCAGGCCACTTCGTCCGACGTCGGCCTGCACCTGAACTTTGGAGCCATCGCCATGGCGGTCACCGGCACTCTGGCCGCAGCAGTCCTGGCGGGGATGATGGTCACCGGGAGGACGCTGAGGAAGTCCGCTTGAGAGCCGTCCCGCCAGGGATCACGGGCCGGCCCCAGCGGCCGGGCCGCTCAAAGTGCCCGCCGGATGACGGAGGACGAGGAAGGAGGCGAAGGGAACGAACGACCGCAGTGGGCAAGGGGGCGCAGCCGGGACGGCGGGACGCGAACGCGGCGAGGATGGGCCGCAGGTCCTCGCTGTGGCTGGACGTCATACCCAGTCGCAGCACCTCGGGCCTCCCCGGCGATCGATGGTTGAGCCGGGACGACGTGGCCGTAGGTACGTCGTCGACGCGGTGCCGAACGCCCTCGGTGACGTCGAAGGTCTTCTCGGTGAACCAGGCGCGGCCCTCCAAGGCCGCCGCGTCGAACTCCCGCCGACCCGGCCCCCGCCGTCCGGCCGTCGCGCGCATGGAGTTCCCGACGGCTGACCCGCGCCACACACCCCACGCGATATGACTTTGAGTGCCCGTCGGGATACTTTGAGTGCATGATCGGTGCGGCGTCGTTCCCCCCGGCGCATCGCCGCATGCGGGACAGCGGCGTCCTCGTCATGCTCCTCTGGGTGGCCTTCCACCTGATGGGCTGCGTCCACAGTCACGGTCCGGCGTTCGACAGTCCGCACTATCCGATGAGCACGGCCTACGCCGCTGCCGCCCCCGTGGCCGCACTCGGCGGCGGGCCCACGGCCTCTGCCCCGGAGCGGGCGCCGTGCTGCCCGGACACCGGTGATCACACGGTGGACCGGGTCCGCAGTGACGCCCCGCCCGTACCCTCGCCGGGCGGCGCGCCGACCGTGCATGCCCTGCCGTGCGGCCCGGACGCGGCTCTGGCCGGGGTGGGGGGCGCCCGCGCTCCGGGAGACGGCACCCTCGGCGGACGCGGTGTCCTTACGGCTCTGTGTGTGGCACGGACCTGACAGGTCCCACACGGCCGCGCTGCCTCACTCCGTCCGGCACCGCCGGGCAGGTCCCGGGCGGCCGTGTGTCCGCGCCCTGACCCGCCGATACCCCACGCCGGCTGCCGCAGGCCTGGGGTGAGGAGCCGTGACACCCTCCATGAACACCTCTCTGTACGCCAACGCCCCTCTGTACGCCCCTGCCCCCGCTTCCGCCCGTGGCCCGTCCGATCTGGTCGGCCACACGCCGGTGCTCTGGGTGAGCGAACCGTTCGCCCCTTCCGGGCGCGGCTTCTGGGCCAAGCTCGAAGGCACCAATCCCGGCGGGATCAAGGACCGTCCGGGCCTGCACATGGTCGCCCGCGCCCGCGCACGCGGCGACCTGGCCGACGGCGCGGCCATCGTCGAGTCCTCCAGTGGCACCCTGGGACTGGGACTGGCCCTGGCCGGGATCACCTTCGGCCACCCGGTGACCGTGGTCACCGACCCGGGCCTGGAGCCCGCGATCCGCCGGGCCCTGACCGCGTACGGCGCCCGCGTCGAACTCGTCACCACCGCACACCCGGTGGGCGGCTGGCAACAGGCGCGGCGCGAGAGGACGGCCGACCTGCTGGCCCGGGCCCCCGGGTCTTGGTGCCCGGACCAGTACAGCAACCCCGACAACGTCGCCGCCTACACCCCGCTGGCCGCGGAACTGATCGCCCAACTGGGCCGCATCGACGTCCTGGTCGCCTCGGTCGGCACCGGCGGCCACTCCGCAGGCATCTCCGCGGCCCTGCGCCGGACCTTCCCCGACCTGGACCTGATCGGGGTGGACTCGACCGGGTCGTCGATCTTCGGGCAGCCCGCCGGGCAGCGCCTGATGCGCGGACTGGGCTCCAGCATCCACCCGGGCAACGTCGCCTACGACGCGTTCACCGAGGTCCACTGGGTCGCCCCCGCCGAAGCCGTCCGGGCCTGCCGCACCCTGGCCCGCAGCCACTACGCCTCCGGCGGCTGGAGCGTGGGCGCGGTCGCACTGGTCGCCGGATGGGTTGCCCGTAACCGGCCTGCCGGAACCCGCATCGCCGCGATCTTCCCCGACGGCCCCCACCGCTACCTCGACACCATCTACAACGACGGCTGGTGCCACGGCCACCACCTGCTCGACGCACCCATGCCGACCGCGCCGGAAGAGATCCAGGAGCCCGGCGAACGGACAGTGACGTCCTGGACCCGCTGCACCACGGTCACCGACCCCGCTCCGGCCACCGCCCGCACCGCCCTGGCGGGTGCGCGGTGAGGCGGCTGCGCACCCAGATGCGCTCCTTCACCCCCAGCATCCAGCTGCTGATGGTCAACCAGTTCGGCATCAACCTCGGCTTCTACATGCTCATGCCCTACCTCGCCGACCACCTAGCCCACGGCCTCGACCTCGCGGCGTGGGCGGTCGGTCTGGTGCTGGGCGTACGCAACCTCTCCCAGCAGGGCATGTTCTGGCTAGGCGGCACCCTCGCCGACCGGATCGGCTACAAGCCGATGATCCTCGCCGGCTGCGCCCTGCGCACGGGCGCGTTCGCGCTGCTGGCCTTCGCCGACACCTTGCCCGCCCTGGTCACGGCCGCCGCCGCCACGGGACTTGCCGGAGCCCTGTTCAACCCCGCGGTCCGCGCGTACATCGCCGAGGGAGCCGGGGAGCGCCGGGTCGAGGCGTTCTCCTGCTTCAACGTCTTCTACCAGGCGGGCATCCTGCTCGGTCCGCTCGCCGGACTCGCCCTGCTCGCCCTCGACTTCCGCGTGGTGTGCGCGGTCTCCGCGGCCGTGTTCGCACTGCTGGCGCTCGTGCAGGTCCGCGCCCTGCCCGCCCGCCGCCCCGCCGCGGACTCACAGAGCGAGGCGGGATGGCGGGGGATCGCCGCGGACTGGCGGACGATTCTGCGCAACCGTCCCTTCATGCTGTTCTCCGCCGCGATGGCCGGTTCCTATCTGCTGGCCTTCCAGACCTACCTCGCCCTGCCCCTGCAGGCCCGCACTCTCCTCGGCGACGGCAGCGGCACCGCGATGGGCGGGGTCTTCGCCGTCTCCGCCCTGGTTGCGGTCGCCGGCCAGCTGCGGCTGACCGACCGGGCCAGGAAACGCCTGGACGCCCCGAAGGCCATCGCGATCGGACTGGCGGTCATGGGGGCGGCGTTCCTGCCGCTGCTCCCCGGACCCCACCGCCCCGCTCACGGATTCGCCGCGCTGCTCGGGCTCGCCGGGCTGGTGGCGTGCGCGGCGCTCCTGGCAGCCGGCTCCGCACTGCTCTACCCGTTCGAGATGGACACGCTCGTCCGGCTCTCGGGTGAACGCCTGGTCGCCACGTACTACGGCGCCTACAGCACCGTGGCCGGCATCGCCGTGGCCGGCGGCAATCTCGCCGTGGGCGCGCTGTTCGACCTCGCCGCCCGCACAGACGCCCCGTGGCTGCCCTGGGCAGCCCTGACCGCGCTCGGGACCGGGTGCGCCGCGGCCCTGACCGGCCTCCGCCGCACCGGTCATCTGCGACCCGCGATGCCTGCGGCGGCGGTACCTGCCACGGCGTGAGACCCGTTGCCGGGTGAACGCCTCATGCGGCATCAGGTGAACATGACGAAGCCCTTCCCCGGTGGAGGGGAAGGGCTTCGTGGGCGAGCGCTGGGCAGGCCTTGCACCTGCATTTCCCCACGGGAAGCGGGGCGTCTTTCCTTGGACCACCAACGCATTGTCAGCCGCCGCGCGTTGCGGCGAACTTTCAAGATCGACTATAGCGCATGCGGGCGGGGGGTCGCCCCTCGGTCGTCGGTATGTGGCGGGACGCCGTGGCCACGAGGAACGAACGGACCACGTAGAAGTCGTTCAGCGGAAAGACGAACGAGTCGGCCTGATCAGAGGTTGAACGGGCATTGAGACGTCCGGGGGCGGCATCGCCGAGTGCCGCCCGCCGGACGGTCAGCGGATTCCGGAGTCGGGGTGTACGACGTCCCATTCCTGGCGTGCCCGCGCGATGGCATCGCGGTGTCGGGCCGACCAGTCCGCGAGGGCCTTCACCAGGTGGGTGAGGCTGTGGCCCATCGTCGTGAGCTCGTACTCGACCTGCGGGGGAACCGTCGGGTGCACGGTCCGGGTGACCAGGCCGTCGCGTTCCAGCCGGCGCACGGTGAGCGTCAGCATCCGCTGCGAGATGCCGGGGACGGCACGCTGCAGCTGTCGGAAACGGCGGACGCCCTGCGCCAGTTCGACGACGACCAGAACCGACCATTTGTCCCCGATCCGGTCGAGTACCTCGCGGATCCCGCAGTCCTCGTGCTCGTCGCCGCAACTGACGACGGGGTCGGTGGTTACCGCTGTGTGCCCCACTGACATGGAAGTGCCTCCTTACGCGCTTCGGGGTAAACCCGCAGGATGATCCCGGTTACCGAAGAGAACCTACCGGAACGGGAAGACCCTGATGATCCTGGTTACTGGCGCCACCGGTGCCCTGGGCACGCTGATCGCCGAGCGACTGGCCGGCCGTGACGACACCGTCCTCGGAACGCGCGCTCCTCAGCAGCCACAACGACTGCCTGTCCGCCACATCGACTTCGACGAGCCAGGCACGCTCAGCAAGGGCTTCGAGGGTGTGGATGTGCTGCTGCTGATCTCCGCGGGATACGGCGAGGACGACACCGTCATAGCCCGGCACGGAGCCGCTGTCGACGCCGCGGAGAGGGCCGGTGTGGGGCATGTCGTGTATACGAGCCTGACCGCCGACGGCGATCATCTCCCTTACGCCCTGCCACACCGTTGGACCGAGCGTCGGCTCCAGGAGACCGACATGAACTGGACGATTCTGCGCAATGGCCTGTACGCGGAGTTGCTGGGTGGCCTCGCGGCGCCGACAGCCGACGGGCGGATCACTGCGCCGCTCGGCGAAGGCCGGCTGGCCGCCGTCGCACGGGCGGATCTGGCCGACGCCGCGGTACGTGTGACGACAGAGGCGCCCGCCCATGCGCGACGTATCTACGAACTCGTCGGCGAGCAGGCCGTCGGAGGCGCCGACCTGGCCCGGACGCACGGGCCGCACGTCACCTATGAGCCGGAGACACTCGCCCAGGCCCGCGCGCGCGTCGCTGCTTCCGGCGCCGAGCCGTTCCAGATACCGATGCTGGTGGGCACCTGCTCCGCCATCGCGGCCGGGTTCATGTCCCGTACCGGTGGCGACCTGCGCCAACTGCTGGGCCGCGCACCCCGCTCCGCGCTCGCAGCAGCCTTCGCGTAGCCCTGGCGCACAGCGATCGCGCAGCCAGGAAAGTCCAAATCGCCGGTATCGGGTGGCCGGTGGCGTGGTCGGGGCGACGGGCCGAGCTCGATGGTTCCAGGCGAACCGCTACCTTGCGGGAGCCAAGGAATTCGATCGACCAATCGTGCGGGGTGTCTATGGTGGCCATTGGTGATGACGGGCCGGCGGCCGAAGTGGTGCGGGCGGCCGCGGGCCGGCTGCGCGGCGGCGTCGCCGGTCCCCGGCGGAACGCCGTGGCCGAACTGGCCCGGCTCGGCGACGAGCATCCGGCCCTGCGGCCGGACGTGGCGGAGGCGCTCTGCGCGTTCGTCCGCGAGCACCTGGCCAGGGACGAATCACCGGCGGGCGGCAGCAATCATCCGGCCGGACCGGACAGCGGCGACGATCCGGCCGGGCCGGAGGTACGGCGAGCGGCGCTCGCCATGCTCGCCGACCGGCTGCGCCCCGTACCGGACGCAGCCGGGCCGGACACCGCCCGCTGGGACGGCATCGCGGTGGACCTGACCGGCGCGGTCGTGGACGGCATCGACTTCACCGGCTGCCGGTTCGCCCGGGCGACCTTCGCCGACTGCCTGTTCCGTGGCACGACCATGTTCGAGGGCGCGCGATGGGCGGGCGACGCGGTGTTCGCGCGCGCGGTGTTCTCCTGCGATGCCGGCTTCGCCGGCGCCCGGTTCGGCGAGGAGGCCGTCTTCGGACGGGCCCGGTTCCACGGCCGGGCCCGGTTCGACGGTGCCTGCTTCGACGGGCTCGCATGGTTCGGCTTCGGCGAAGAGGGTTTCTGGGAGGACGAGAGCTGGGCGGATCTTGACGACGACGCCTTCACGCAGATGTTCGGGCCGACGACCGTGATCCCCTGGAGCGAGCCGAACGAGGCCGACCCGCACTGGCCCGATGCGTACCTGATGGGCGAGTACCAGTCCTGGGAGGAGGGCGGGGACGGGGCGTTGTTCCGCGGTCCCGCGTCGTTCCGCGGCGCGCACTTCCGGGACGCCGCGTGGTTCTGGAAGGCGAGGTTCGGCGCGGCGGCGTCGTTCCGTGGTGCGCGCTTCGACTCGCAGGTGTACCTGGACCAACCCGCCGCCGACCTCACCGACGCCCGTGCCGCGACCGCCGACCTCGAACAGCGGTGGCCGTTCGGCTGGACGGCGGTGCCCGACGACGACGGCCCGGCACGCCTGACGACCGACGCCGCTGTCGCCCCGTACACCCACCAGTTGGCGGCAGCCGAGGCGCCCGTACGGCTGGTCGGGCTGGGGATCCTGGACGCTCTCGGCGACGCCCGGCCCGATTTGCGCGACGGGATCGTCACCGCGGTCTGCGCGTACCTGCGGATGCCGCTGCCGTTCCCGGCAGGTGCCGCGGACCTCGACGACGAACAGCGGGCCGAACTGGCCGTACGACAGGCGGCGCAGAACCTGCTCACAACGCACCTGCGGCCGGCGGACGCCAACCGGTTCTGGCCGGACGCGAAGCTGCCGCTCTCCGGCGCCACACTGGTCGACCTCGACCTGAGCGGCTGCCGGCCGGCCCACGCGGACTTCACGGGCGCCCAGTTCCACGGCGCCACGCGGCTCGACGATTGCCTTTTCACCGGCGGCGCACTGCTCCGCCTGCCCGACGGCGGCGGTTCCGCGACGTTCCACGGGCCGGTCCGCCATGACGGCGCCGACCTCGGCGAGGAGCACTTCGCCCCCGGGCTGCCCCGTCGGTACACCGCCCGCGCCACACTCGAATCGCTGCTCGCGGCCCGCACCGCGCCGTGACCGCTCCACCGGTCCGGCACCGGCGGCGCGGACTCGCCGACGGGCACCGGGCCGGCCGGCTGCAACCACCCCCGACGGGATCAGGCCCCCCGTTACGGTGACAGGCATGTCTGACACCGACTTCTGGACCCTGCCTCCCGACCGTATGACCCGGGGCAGCGGCAGCCGCTACGAACTGACCGTCCTCCACCCGCCGTTCACAGTGGACGCCGCCGAACTTCCGCCCAATGCCCGGGACCGGGCCGCGGAGTTCGCCCGCTCCCTGGAGACGATCGACGACATCCTCGAAGACCTCGGAACCCGTAAGCAGAGCGAATCGGTCACGGTCTCCACCAGGTCTGATCTGGACGTCGTCCAGGTGGGGGCGTGGGGGAACGTCATGTCGATCTCCGACCCGGCCTTCGCGGACGACGGCAACGACATGCCGCTGCTCGCGGAGGCCACCCGGCTGCGTGAGCGCTTCCCCGACGCGCGGATCGTGGGCCGGGTGGAGGTGCACTGTGGCGCCGATCACACCGAAGACCTCGTGTGGCTGCCGGACGGCACCATGTTCCATGCCTGCGGCTGGCCCGGTGACGAACCGTTCGTCGTGACCGGCGACCCGCAGGCGGTGATGTCCGCCCTCGGAATCACCGAGGAAGTGCTCGAAGAGCTCGACGTGTACTTCGACCTGGGCGACGACCCGAACCAGAACGACTGGGGCGCCCTCGCCACGGCATGCCTCGGGGGCGCGGACCCGTGGGGAAGGTCGGATCTGGACGCCTCCTCGCTTCGGGTGCGGCACAGCGAGCACGCGACCAGCCATATGGAAGGCCTTTACTTCATCGGCTGAGCAGCTCTCAACATCCAACGAGATCGGCTTGGTTGACGCGCCGACACGCGCCTGTCCGCCTTCTTGCGCGGTGGTGGACCGGCCTAGGATGCAAGGGCGGCGCGTACACGTCACGGGGGCCCATACGCGCCGCCCCTACCCCTCAAGGCCCCACTCATGAGGGAAGATCACACTTGAACAGAGCACTGCGCATACCCGAGCGGTGGCGTCTGGCAGGCCGAGTCCTGGCCGCTTTCGGGATCGCTTCGGCGATCACCGTGACCGGCCTGCCCGGCATCGGGACCGACACCGCGAGCGCCGCGCCGCGCGCCGTCTCGGCCCGGATCAAGCCGGGCGCGAAGCGCTGCGACGTGAAGAACCTGGGAAGCAAGTACCAGAGCACGCCGAAGAACTCGGGGTTCCCCAACGACCCCACCGGCTCGAACTTCTCCGCCTGGCAGGGCAATCCGAAGAACTTCAACTACGACCTGCCCGGCAAGGCGTACGACGGGGTGAAGCCCCCGACCGCCGCCGACAGGACGCAGGCCCTGTCGAAGATCCCGGGCGATACGGAGAAGAACTACAAGGAGTGGCAGAAGGCCGCGGACAAGTCCGGTGACCCGGAGGACCGCAAGTTCGAGATCTACGCCCGGTACTTCCACAACAAGGAGGGCCTGAGCTTCGAGCACTGGTTCGAGCACCGGTACATCCGCAACCAGACCAACAACCACAAGGGATCGGCGTTCGAACGCCAGCTCGTCCGTGACTTCCGCCTGGTCGGGCCGGACTGGCTGTGCGAGGTCACCGTCGAACTCATCGACGCACAGGGCAACGTCGTCGAGACGCGCCGGTACGACGCCTACAACCAGCGCACCAAGGAGTTCAACGAGTTCAAGTCGAACTCGGAACTGACGAACAAGCAGCTCGGCAAGGACCGGAAGATCGCCCGGTTCATGCCGGACCACAAGTTCCGGTTCACCGGCGCGAAGGCGTTCACCACGGGCCAGCGCAAGAAGATCGACAACCTGAACAGGTACGTCAACCGGCTGCGTCCCGGCCAGACGAACCAGGTCCGCGGCAACCAGCGGATCTACAACCCCGTCCCGCGGACCAAGCCGATCAAGGGCTACTCCGACTACCAGCGGTGGTTCGCCCCGGGCTGCCAGGGCGGCCAGGGCAGGACGCAGCCCGCGGCCGTCTCCGCCTGCGGCACCCGCGGCCCGCTGAACGACCGGATCAACGGCTCCGGGAAGAACCTCGAACAGGCCAAGAGGATCCAGGCCGACGCCCGCCGGCTCGACACCCGGGGCACCCTCCCTCGCGGCGGCCCCGGCGGCGTCGACTTCACCACTCTGGAACTGCGCTACGTAGGAGGCCTGGGCAAGGGCAAGGGCATGCAGTACTCCATGCGTGCCGACCAGATGCCCGACCCCGACGAGAACCCCGGCTTCGGTGGCGAGGCGCGCATGCAGCTCTCCTCCGACGCCCTGTTCACCTGGCTCGCACTCACCCCGGAGAAGTTCTGGGTCAACCTCAACCCGGACGAGCCCGACCGGGTCATGGACGCCGAGTTCGGCAAGACCGACGCGGGCCGGGTCCTGCTCGAAGCGGACCTGGAGATGAAGCACGACTTCTCCGAAGCTCTCAACCCCGACAAGCACGCCGGCGCCAAGCGGTACTGGGACACCGCACCCCGCCAGAACGGCATGCCCTGCTTCCCCGGCGTGCGCATGTGGATCGAGCCCAAGCCCGCCCAGGTCCGCGAGCAGGACGGCGGAATCTACATCCTCGACGCACCCCTGAAGGTGTCCACCCAGTGGCTGGACGTCGAGTGGCAGGCACCAGGATCCACCGAGTGCAAGGGCCTGACCGACGAGCAGAAGCACGCCATCGAGGCCAGCGTCCGCACGAACGTGATGCCGCTGGTGGAGGACCGGGTCAACACCGACCCCGACTACGCCGACCTGCGCGCCGTCTACACCGCGCGCGTCGCCGCCGAGTACATCCGCCAGCAGGACGCGAAGACCGCGACCGACTTCCACAAGATCATCGACTCGAACGACGTCTCCGCGTGGCCGCTGCGCGCGCCCAACGAGAACTGGACCCGCGAGGACGTCCACAAGCGCTACATGGACTCCATAAAGAAGGGCATCGAGTGGTTCGAGCTGGAGTACGGCGGCAAGGTCTACAACCAGGGCGTCGGCGGCGTGGACTTCTCCAAGCAGCCCAAGCAGAACATCTCCCGTACCCGGTTCAACGTCGAGCACCGCACCCTGGACACCACCACCAGGACGTCCCTCCAGTCCGATGACGTCTCCTACCGGGACACCGACACCCTCTACCTCGGCGGCGGCAGGATGGCGGCCGGTGAAGGCGAGGATCCCGAGCCCGAGCCCACCCCCACTCCCACGAAGCCTGAACCCGGCCCTTCCAAGCCGGGTGACGACCCGTCGACCCCGACCCCGGCCCCGACCGGCGGGAACACCCAGCCGCCGGCGAACAAGCCGGACCCGCACGGCGGCCTCGCCGACACCGGCTCCGACACCCCGATCGGGCTGATCTCCGGCATCGCCGCGGTAGTCGTCGCCGCCGGCGCGGCCCTGGTGTGGTGGATGCGCCGCAGGCGTCAGGACGCCACCGGCTGAACCGGCCGACGGCGATTCGCCCGCTGAACACGACAAGGGCTCCACTCCCGAAAGACGAGGGGGGTGGGGCCCTTCCCGTACGGGCTCGGCTCGACGACGGCGGAGGCAGCCGCCGCACCACCCGGCAGCAGCCCTCAGCGAGGTTCGTCGCCTTTCCCGGTGACGGCGATGATGCGGTCCCGGCGGTCGGTGCTGGACGGGCGGCGCTCGGCGAGGCCGGCCTGCTCCAGGGCGTCGACGGTGACCACCATCGTGGCCTTGTCCATGTCGCCGATCTCCGTGAGCCGGGCCGTCGGCTCATGACGACGGCCTGAACATCCCTGGCTGCATTTGATCGTTGAAGACTCTGATCCAACCGCCCCTTCGGCCATAACTGGCCGTTTCACAGGCGGGCAACAACTCATACACGCATTGGCGTCACACTGATGGACCATGCCCCACTCAAGCACCACAGCCAACAGCATCAGCCGCCGGTATCTGCTGGCCGCCTCGGGCGCCCTCGCATTCACCGCCGCCTGCGGATCCAACACCGGCCGTGCAGGCGGAGCGGGTGACCGCCCCGCCCTCGACCACTGGTACCACCAGTACGGCGAGGCCGGGACCGAACAGGCGGTGAAGCGATATGCGGCCGCGTACCGCAAGGCGAATATCACGATCGAGTGGCGGCCCGGCAACTATGACCAGCAGACTGCCGCAGCACTGCTGACCAAGAACGCACCGGACGTCTTCGAGGGCAGTCCGACCCTGGACCAGATCCGGGGTGGTCAGGTCGCCGATCTCACCGACCTCCTGGACGGGGCACGCGATGACTTCAACCCCGCGGTCCTCACCCCCAAGACATACAAGGGCAGGATCTACGGCATCCCGCAGGCCATCGACATGCAGATGCTCTATTACCGAAAGAGCCTGCTGGCCGAGGCCGGAGTCCGGCCACCGCAGACCCTCGACGAACTGGCCGACGCCGCAAAGGCCCTGACGACCAAGGATGTCAAGGGCCTCTTCCTCGGCAACGACGGGGGAGCCGGCGTGCTCGGCGCCACCCCGCTCCGGGCCGCAGGCCTGGAACTGGTGACCCCCGGCGGAACGGTCGGATTCGACGACCCGCAAGCCGCCAGGACCCTCGGCAAACTGCATCGGTTCCACCAGGACGATTCCCTGCTGCTCGGAGCCCCCACCGACTGGTCCGACCCGTCCGCGTTCCTCCAGGGCCTGACCGCCATGCAGTGGACGGGACTGTGGGCCCTCCCCCAGATCGAGAAGGCGCTGGGCGACGACTTCGGCGTCCTGCCCTTCCCCGGCGACGGGGCACACGGCAGGCCCTCGGTACCGGTCGGCGCCTACGGGGCGGCCGTCAGCGCGCGCAGCAGCCACATCGACGCGGCGAAGGCATACGTGAAGTGGCTGTGGGTGGAACGGAGCGACTACCAGGAAGACTTCGCGCTGTCCTACGGCTTCCACATCCCCGCCCGGATCTCGCTGGCGAAGAAGGCAGCCGGACTCGCCAAGGGCGCGGCGGCCGAGGCCGTCCGCTTCACGACCGAACACGGCTACGCACAGCCGCTGTTGTGGACCAGCAGGAGCCAGAGCGCCTACCAGGACGCCCTGAGCCGGATCATCACCGAAGGTGCCGACCCGGACGCCCAGATCAGATCGGTCGTCGCGACGGCGAACGCCGAGCTGAAGCGGGTGCGGTCATAGCCACGCAGACACCTGAGGGCACCGGGCGGCCGCTGGGACGGCGACTGCTGGGTCCCCAGAACCGCTACCTGTGGTTCTGGGTCTTCGTCGGCCCCTTCGCCGCCGGGCTCGCCCTCTTCACGTACGTACCACTGCTGTGGAGCGTGTGGCTCAGCTTCTTCGACGCCCACAACACGGTGACACCGACCGACTTCGTGGGCCTGGACAACTACGCCGAGATCCTCGGCGACCCGTCCTTCGTCTCCAGCCTCGTCACCTTCGTCGTCTTCTCGCTCTTCATCGTTCCGGCAACCTACTGGCTCTCGCTCGCCCTCGCTCTGATGGTTGCCAGACTGCGCTTCGCCCAGGCGTTCTTCCGGTCGGTCTTCTTCCTGCCGACCGCCTGCTCCTACGTCGTCGCCGCAATGATCTGGAAGCTGTCGATCTTCAACGGGGTACGGTTCGGGCTGGCGAACACGGTGCTGGGATGGTTCGGTGGCTCGGACATCGCCTGGCTGTCGACCACCAGCCCGCCCTGGTACTGGCTGGTCATCGTGACCGTGCGCATGTGGCTCCAGGCAGGCTTCTACATGGTGATCCTGCTGGCCGGACTCCAGCGAATCCCGCGCACCCTCTACGAGGCGGCGGCCGTCGACGGAGCGCGCCCCGGCTGGCAGGTCTTCAGACACATCACCTTCCCGCAGCTGCGTGCGACCTCCGTCGCCGTCGTCCTGCTCCTGGTGATCAACGCCTTCCAGGCCTTCGACGAGTTCTACAACCTGCTGTCGACGGCACGCGGCTACCCGCCCTACGCCAGGCCACCCCTGGTCTACCTGTACTACGTGGCGCTGGGACAGGACCAGAACCTGGGCCTCGGCAGCGCGGGCGCGGTGATCCTCGCACTGATCATCGCGGTCGTGGCGGTGGTACAGGCACGCTGGTTCGGTCTCGGACGCCGGGAGGACTGACGTATGCGACAGCACCCGACGGATCGAACAACGGGGCTCTCCATGGCCCATGCCCTCCGACGGCTCGCGCGCGGACTGCGGCTCGTGCTGCTCATCGCGCTCGCCATGCTCTTCCTCGTCCCGTTCTACCTGCTGGTGCGCAACGGCCTGGCCACCGAAGCGGACATCACCGGCGCTGACTGGACGTTCTTCCCGCACAGCCTTCAGTGGGGCAACCTGCGGGAACTGTTCAACGACAGCAATGTCCCCATGCTGCACGCCCTGTGGAACTCGGCCGTGATCGCCGTCCTCACGACCGTCGGCACCCTGCTGCTCGCCTCGCTGGCCGGATACGGGCTGGCCCGCATCGAGTATCCCTATGCGAGCCACGTCTTCTACGCGTTCCTGGTCACCCTGATGATCCCGGCCGCCGTCACTTTCGTCCCGAGCTTCGTCCTCGTCTCGTCGCTCGGCTGGGTCTCCACCCTGCGCGGACTGATCGTCCCCACCCTCTTCAGCGCGTTCGCGGCCTTCCTCTTCCGGCAGTACTTCCTCGGCTTCCCCCGGGAGCTGGAGGACGCGTCCAGGGTTGACGGGCTCGGCTACTGGCGTACGTACTGGCGGATCGTCGTCCCCAACACAAAGCCGGTCTTCGCCGCCGTAGGGGCGATCGTCTTCATCGGCTCGTGGAACTCGTTCCTCTGGCCGCTGGTGATCGGCCAGCAGCGTGACGCCTGGACCGTGCAGGTCGCGCTCGCCACCTTCACCACGGCTCAGACGGTCAACCTGCATGAGCTGTTCATCGCAGCCGCCGTTTCGATCCTGCCCCTGCTGGTCGTCTTCCTGGTGCTCCAGCGCCACATCGTCGCGGGCGCGGAGCGCTCCGGCATCGATGAATGATCAAGAGCCCGGGCGCCGGTGCGGACCATGGTCCGCACCGGGGTCAGCGGTCGGCGATGTCCTCGCGGAGGCCGTCGGAGAATTCCCACCACGACAGCGACAGCCAGTCGCCGTTGATGAGGACGTCGACAGTTGCGCCGCGACCCCGGACTGTCACTGTCGTTCCCGGCGGGTAGTCGGTGCCGGACAGGCAGTCGGGCTCATGGCCGCCTACGTGGCCCTGTTGGGCGGCGCGAAGAAGGTCTTCGTCGTGGACCGCGTTCCCGAGCGGCTGGAAAAAGCGCGGGAGATCGGTGCGATTCCGGTCAACCTTGCCGAGGGCCACCCCGTGGAGCAGATCAAGGACCGGACCGAAGGCATCGGCACGGACCGCGCTCTCCCGTTCGGCCGGGAGCGGGCACCTCTCGCCGCCGATGGCGCCTGGGCCGCGGCCACATCCAGCTCCGGCCCATCGCGTCCGCGCGACCTGCCGCGGGGGAGGAGCGGGACCCCGCCCTCCTCGGACCGGCTACGGGACAGCCCACCTGGTGCCACCGCCACGGGATACCCCAAACTGGCCCGCATGGATTGGTTGCCGCTGCTCTCCACCCTGGCCGGCGCCGCAATCGGCATCGTCGCCACTCTCATTGCCGACCGGAATCGGTGGAAGCGCGAGGATGTCAAGGAAGCCCTTCGGCTGCGGCTCGACATCTACACGCAGTACACCACCACCGTGAAGGTCCTCGGCGAGACCCTGCGCGCCCTGGCCGATCGAGAGCACCCCTCCAACGACGAGCGGGCGCTTGCGCTGCGCGATGCCTTTCGGGATTCAGGTATAGGCATCGCGTCAGAACGGATGTGGCTCATCGCGCCCGAAGGCGTCGTCAAGGCGTCCAACAGCGTGTTCCACTGCCTGCGACGCATCTGCGACGGCTACATCGACGGCACTGCGGTCAGCAGTCCGGAGGACCGCTCCCGCTGGGAGGCGCGCGGCAAAGCAGCCGCCGAGATGCGCAAGCTCATGCGCGAAGATCTCGGCGTCGGCCCACTCACCGAACGCCACAGCCCCCTTCTCAACGACTAGGGTCTTTCGTTTGGATCAGGCCGGATCAGGGAGCGGGGTCCGGTGCCGTGGGTTCGGTGGGTGCCATCGTCCACGCGCGACAGTCGAGGCCGGCCGGAACCCCCAGCTGCGAGGTGTGGATTCGGGCGAAACGGTCTTCGTCCAGGAACCAGGGGTTGTGGACCCCGGCACCGAACCCTCAGGTATCCAGGGAACGCGGTGGCGCTCCATCAGAAACCCCGCAGAGGCCTTGAGCCAGGCGTCATCGTGTCCATGGAAGTAGGGG
The DNA here is from genome assembly GCF_044765565.1 of Streptomyces sp. NPDC102437. Taxonomy (NCBI): domain Bacteria; kingdom Bacillati; phylum Actinomycetota; class Actinomycetes; order Kitasatosporales; family Streptomycetaceae; genus Streptomyces; species Streptomyces sp. NPDC102437. The sequence goes on from NZ_JBIWKI010000014.1 coordinate 201,725, forward strand.
CAGTACAGGTTCAGCAGGGAAGCACCCAGCCCGGTAGCCAGGTCCCGGCGGCGTCCCGGCAGGCCGTCGTGGCGGCGAGGTGGGCGCGGAGGGTGGCCAGCGCCGGGTGGGGGTTGTCGCGGTGCCAGAGGAGCGAGTGCGGGTAGACGGGCACCGGGTCGGTCACCAGGATGCGGCGCAGGCCGTGATCGGCGGGCCAGATGAGGCGGGTGTGCTCGCCCATGAAGGTCGCCAGAGCCGGAGTGCCGGAGATGGTGTCGAGGAGCGCGTCGGAGCCGAAGTTGGGACCGGTCACCTCGATGGTGAGGCCGAACTCGGCGACGAGGTCGTCGTAGTAGGCGCCCCACTCGGTACCGGGGGCGATGCCGGGCATCCAGATCCGGTGCCCGGTGAGCTGGGCGACGGTCACCGACCGGGCGCCCGCCAGTGCGTGGGCGGGGCCGGTGAGGAGCTGGAGCGGCTCGTCGAGCACCCGGACGGACTCGATGTCCTCGGGAAGGGGCCGGCCGGGCGCGGCGACGGCGCGGAAGGTCGCATCGATCGCACCGGAGCGGATGGCGGTGATGGCCGTCTCGATGTCGAACAGCATCATCACGTCGAGGTCGATCTCGGGGTGTGCGCGGTGGAAGCCGCGCATCAGGCCCGACTGTGCGCTGCGCGAGGCGATCACATCGACGCGCAACGGACGGCGATCGGGGCGCACGGACGCGCCCGCACGCTCGGCGACGCGCAGCAGCTCCCGTGCGTGGGGCAGGAACGCCTGCCCATCGATGGTGAGCTCGGCGCCGCGTGGGGCACGGGTGAACAACCGCACGCCGAGGGTGCGCTCCAGCGCGGCGATGCGTTTGGAGACGGCCTGCTGGGTGATCGACAGGTCGGCGGCGGCCTTCTGGAACTGGCCTGCTTCCGCGACGGCGACGAAGGTACGTATGGCTTCGAGATCCACGCCTACCCACCTTACTGAACAACGGATGGTTGTGAATCGCTGGCAAGTCAGTTGTTTGACCTGCTGCAGACCTGCCCACTTAGCTCTCCTCGGTCAACGTCGGATTGTTCGGGTGGGACTTCGCGGGAGGCGCTGAGCATGGTGGGCCGGAGACGGTTGGGCCGCCAGTTCGGCTGGCTGTGGGCGTCGTATGCGGTGAGCGCGTACGGGTCCGGGCTGGGGTTCGGGGCATTGCCGCTGCTCGCTGTACTCGTGCTGCACGCCGGCCCCGCCGAGGTGTCCGCGCTGTCCGCGGTGGGGCCTGCGGTGGGGGCGTTGATCGCGGTGCCGCTCGCACCGTGGGTGGAGTTCCGGCGCAAGCGCCCGGTCATGATCACGATGGATCTGGCCCGGTTCGCCGCCATGGCGACGATCCCGGTCGCCTACGCCATGGGTCGGCTCGGTTTCGTCCAGCTGCTCGTGATCTCGGCCGTGATCGCCGCAGCGAAGATCGCGTTCAACGCGGCCAGTGGTGCTTACCTCAAGGCCCTCGTCCGACCGGATGACCTGCTCGTCGCCAACGCGCGGTTCGAGTCCACGAACTGGAGCTCCATCGCGGTGGGGCCACCGCTCGGCGGAGCGGCGATCGGCCTGTTCGGGCCGGTCACCACCGTGGTGGCCGACGCGCTCAGCTACCTGCTCTCCGCACTGGGCATCACCGCGATCCGCGGCCAGGAGGAAGCGCCGCGAACGACCGACAAGGGCCCGGTCCGGGCGGGCGCACTGCTCGACGGCTGGCGGCACATCATGGGCCACCCCGTTCTGCGGCCGCTCTACCTCAATCAAATGCTCGTCGCCGGTCTGATCATGGCCACCGAGCCGGTGCTGGCCGTGCTCCTGCTTCGCCGGCTCGGGTTCCCACCCTGGCAGTACGGCCTCGCCTTCGCCGCCCCTTGCCTCGGCGGACTCATCGGCTCGCGGCTGGCCCACCGTGTCGTGGCCCGTTTCGGACGGCACTGGGTCTTCCGGACCGTCGGCACTCTGCGCGCCATCTGGCTGATCGGCCTGGCCTTTGTCCGTCCCGGCGTCGTGGGCCTCGTCACCGTGATGGCCGTCGAGCTCGCGATCATCATCAACATGAGCCTGTACAGCCCGGTGCTCGCCACCTACCGGCTCGAACACACCCCCAAGCATCTCGTCGCCCGTACCCTGACGGCCTGGTCGATCGGTCAGCAGGCGTCCATCGCCATCCTCACCGCGCTCACCGGCCTGCTCGCCGATCTCACCAGCCCCCGCACCGCTCTCACGGTCGCGGGACTGCTCATCCTCACCAGCCCGCTCCTGCTTCCCCGGCAGGACCGGACGTCGCAGCACGAGCCGGAACCGGCCCGCAGCGACTCATGACACGCCGCAACCCACCGCTGAGGCCCCCAGGCCACCGCAGCCGGTCCGCCGACGCGCGTCCGCGCCGACCTCGCACATCACCGGTATCGAACTGCAAACCGCCGGCCCGCTCGGTCCGGACGCGGCCCCGCCACCCTGGACCCCGCCGCCCGCACCGTGTACTTCCTCGTACCAGCCGGCACAAGGTCGCGAAGCGCCGGCGGGTCGCCGCCGGGCCCTCGTGCGTGGCGGCGGTCAGCCTTGTCGGCGGAAGTCCAGCATGTAGAAGACCTTGTCGTAACGGCGTTCGTCGACGGCGACGAAGTCGGGCAGACGGCCGTATTCGGTAAAGCCCAGCGACCGGTAGAGGTGCAGGGCACTGGTGTTGTCGCCGCGGGCGTCCAGAGTGAGGACCTCGATGCCCATCTTCCGGGCGTCGGCGATCAAGGCAGTGGTCAGCGCCCGACCGACGCCACGACCATGGGCGGTAGCATCTACCGCGATCTTCTCCAGATCGGCGTGTGGCCGATGAGTCGGTCGGGTGTAGCGGAGCCAGTACCCCACCCCGACAAGCCGACGGCCGAGGTAAGCGGCACGCAGGGCCGCATCCCCGGTCGACACCGCAGAGACGACGTGGCCGAGAAGTTCCGCCACCTCGTCCCGCGAGGGTGGTTCGACCCAGCCCAGCGCGGCACCTCCACGGACCAGGTCCGCCAGGATCTGGTGGACCGACTCCATGAACCGGGCCTCCAGTTCCGGATCGGAAGTCAGCTCCATGGCGTCAAGGACGGCGGGCTCAGTGGCCGCACCGCTGGTCACGGCCGGATTCATGACCAGCAGCCTAAGGGCTGTCGTCGCACGCCCACCAGGGATAGATCGGTCGGCGGCTTCTGACGGGTCGCGGAGGCGGGATTGCTGTGAGAGATGAATCCATCCGTGCTTCTGTGCGCCCCGCCGTGTGGCCTCACTGCGGGCTTGTCCTGGGGAAGGTGGAGGGCAGCGGGGTCGATCGGCCGGGTCGGCCCGGCGGCGCCAGCCCATTTGGTGGGCCGCCCGGAAAGCGAGGAGTTGGACATGAGCAATCCATCGGCCCGGGAGGTCGGTGAATGGTACGACCGCTTCGGGGGCCTGTACGGCCTGACCATGGGCGACAGCATGCACCTGGGCATGTGGACCGACGGCGTGCGGACGGAGGCGGGGGAGCTGACGGCCGACGAGATGTGGGAGGAACTCACCCGGGCCCAGGACTCCTGGACCGGCACCCTCATCGACGTCATCGGGCTGCTGCCGGGACAGCGGATGCTGGACGTCGGCTGTGGTACAGGCCGGCCCACCGTGCGGATCGGCACCGAGTCGGGCGCGAGCGTGCTCGGCGTGACGGTCAGTGCCGCGCAGGTCCGGGCCGGCCACGACCGCGCCTCGAAGGCGGGACTGTCCGACCGCGTCACCTTCGAACAGGCGGACGCCATGGCCCTGCCCCAGGAGTCCGAGACCTTCGACGCCGCGTGGGCCATCGAGTCCTTCGCTCACTTCTCCGACCGCCCCGCCGCGATCCGCGAGGTTCGGCGGGTGCTGCGGCCCGGGGGCCGCTTCGTCCTCGCGGACTGCTACGAAGCCGTGCCCTTCACACCCGAGGAAGTGCAGCTCTTCCAGGCCGCGTTCGCTCTCTCCCGCCTCCCCGCCGGACCCGAGGACTACTCCCGCATGCTCGGCGAGGCCGGCTTCACCGTCCAAGGCACTCGCGACATGTCCCGGGAGTTCAAACCCACCTACGAGCTGATCCCGCGCCTGTTCGCCGCAAGGCGCGCCCAGATCGCGGCGCTGGTGGGCACCGACGCGATGGAGCAGCTCGACACCGTCTACCCGCACATCCTCGCGCTGTGCCGGGACAAGATGGGATACACCATGGTCAACGCCGTGAAGTCTCCCTGACGGCGGCCGGTCGCGCCCCGACTCCCGGGTTCGCCCGGGACGACCAGTCCAGCCGGGCACGGGTGAACCCGCGTACGGCCGGAGTCCCGCAGCAGGCCATCCAGTCAGCGACCGGGCGTCGTCTCCCGGGTGGCCGCAGCCGGTATGAGGTCTGCGGGCTTGCATACAGCGTCAGTCCGGCCAGCAGCAGGTATTTGCCGCCGATGCGGTCTGAGAGCCGTCCCGCGAACGGCCCGACGGTCATCGACACCAGAGAGGACGGGGCGAGCACCTTTCCGGCCTTGATCGCGCTCATGTGCAGTACCGACTGCTCTTCTTGTGCTGCGCAATTCGGTCGCGGACATCTGAAGCCGCGCCGCTCACCCCGCTCTTCGGGCACCTGACCTCCGTGGCGTTCAGCGCCGAGGCCACCGGAGGGTGTGCTCGGCGGGCTGCTGGAGACTGCCATTGACCACGCCGTGCGCGATCAGCGAGAACCCGGTAGGCGAAGATCGTCCGGTTCGTAACTGTGCGCGCCCACCAATACCGAGTGAACAGATCAACTCCAGTAAGCTGACCGCGTTTTAGGAAGTGGCAAGGCCGCTGGTCGACTCGTGCGACGGCGGGAAGCACCCGATGCAGCCGACGTTCGTACTCCTCGACGGAGCTCTGATGAACCCTGTTCGTTCGCGTTCAGCAAGCTCCGCCCCACGATCGTTTCGGGGGGTCGGAGTCGCGCGAGGGCCTGCCGGGCGACCGTCGACACATGTGGGGATCGCGGTTTCGGGACGTTGGCCGACTCGGGCGATTCACCGGGCCGCGCCGCGGCCTGGCACTCGCTTGTCCGCGGCGGCGCTCTTCCGCCGTACGAACGGCCCACGCACTACCGACTTGCCACATTGTTCTTCCTGTCCACCAGTTCTCCGGGGACCGCGCACACCCCCTGCGGGGGAGTGAACCGCTGCGCTGTTCTTCGAAGGCTCGATCGACCCCCTAGGACCACCCTCCGTGACCTTGTCCTCAAAAATCGCCATTGCCTTTGGCGTCTTGTCTCTCCTCCTAGCAGGCTGGGCGCTGCTGCTGGCACGCTCGCGCCGCAAACACATACGGCAGGGCAGAGAGCTGTCCGCGGAGGCTCAGGCCGCCAATTCCCGTGTGCAGGCTGCCGAGGGCCGTACCCGGACCGAGGTGCAGAAAAGGCAGGCCGCAGAGTCGCGCACGCAGGAACTCACTGCTCGCGAGGCGGAGATTCTCGACGAAGTACGTCACCTCGTCTCCGACAGGCTCCCCGCTCTCGCACTGCACCTGATCAGCTCTCATCACCCCGTCCCCGGACTCCTGCACAAGAACCTCGCGGGGTCCGAGGCCGCCCAGCTCCTCGACGCCCTGCCCGAAGCGGTTTCCGGCATCGTCCTCAAGGAGCGGCGCCGCATCGACGCCGCTGCTCGGGCTGCTCTTCGTGGCGCGACTCAGGAGTCCCAGGCCCTCTCCTACCGGCTGCAGACGAATATCGTGGGTCTGCAGCACGAGTTCAGCGCGCCGCCGCGTCTGACGCAGAGTCTGCTCGAGTCCGACCACATCAATGAGCAGAATCTGCGCCTCACGCAGAGATCCGCCATCGTGTGCGGCGGCTGGCCGGGCCATGTCCGTAAGGACACCTACGTGAGCGAGGTCGTCAGTGGTGCCTCCTCACGACTGCGCGGCTTCGACCGCATCAACATCGTTTCGCGGCTGGGCCTTTCCAACATCGGCGTGGTCGGGCGTGCCGCCGAACCAGTTGCTGTGGTCTGCGCCGAGCTGATGGCGAACGCGCTGGAGCACTCCCGTGACGACCTCATGGTGGATGTCGGGTTGATCCAGACTGGCAACGGCAGTGTGTGCATCACGATCGACGACGCCGGCAAGGGCATGACCGCAGAAGCGCTCGCCCGCGGCCGGAGTCTGATATCAGGTGAACAGCAGGAGGTGATGCTCCTCGAACTCGGCGATCCGCCGTCCATGGGCTTCGCCGCCATCGGCCGTCTCGTCGTCGACTACGGCCTCCATGTCTCCATCGACACTTCCTCTCCCTATGGCGGGGTGCGCGCTGTGGTGTCCGTTCCCGAGAACTTGTTGACCTCGATCGACGAAAACGCCACACCTCCGTCGGTCATGGCTCCCCAACCTGCCGTGGCGCCACAGGCCCACAAGCGGCCCGCCGCCGACTCGCCCGCACACGCGCCCGCGCCGACCGGCGCGTCCGCGCTACCGCAGCGCCGCCGCCGTTTCTCAGCGACAGCCACCAATGACGAGACCGCCGCAGCGCCCCGCCCCTTGAACCCGGAAGACACCGGTGCCATGTGGAGCGATTTCCAAAGTGGCCTCACCGGCGACCGGTCCGTCACCGATTCGGAGTCAACACTGTGACCATGCCTGAAACCCACGAAGAGACCGGCCCGTCCGCCTGGGTCCTGAAGCCCATCACCGAAATCCGTGGTGTCCGGCACGCCCTGACGATGACTCTCGACGGGATGGTCCAGGCCATCTCCGAGGATCTCACCAAGGACGAGGCGGACGGCATCGGTGCGATGACTGCCGCGCTGCACTCCGCCTCCCGTGCCGCCACCAACGCCGTTCTGGGCGTCCCTCGAGGCACTCCGCTCAAGACCGTCACCTCACACAACGACCGGGGCATCTACATGGTCATGCCGGTCGGAGAAGGAACCAACACCCTGATCGCGGCAGCGGGCGACGAGGACATGCCCATGGGAGTGGTCGCGGCCACCATGGCCCGCCAGGCAATGAAACTCGGCGAACAGATAATGTCCGTTCCCGCTCGTACCAACGACGGGGCGTCATGAGCCGCGGCCAGGAACAGCGACGGCTGCTGCCGGCCTACCTCGCCACCGGGACCAACCCCGGTGCCGGCCTCTCGGGCACCCTGGATTCGCTGGCCGCTCTGCGTGCCAGTGGTCTGCCCCTCGCGAGGTACCACACAGCGGTGCACCAGCGCGTGATCGAGCTCCTTACCGACGGGTCTCTCAGCGTCGTCGAACTGGCCGGCTATCTCGGCCTCCCGGTCAGCGTGACTCTGGTGCTCGCCGAACAACTTGTCAGTGACGGTCAGTTAAAGGCCACCGTCCCGATTCCGGACGCCCTGCGCGCGTCGAACGATGGCCGACCGTCGAAAGAAGTCCTGGAAGAGGTTCTGAGTGGACTCCACGCTCTCCTTGCCGCCTAGCTCGCCTCCTGTCTACCTGCCCGAGGGAGAACACCGAAGGATCAAGATCCTCGTTGCCGGCCCGCTCGGCATCGGCAAGACGACCGTGGTCAAGTCGCTGTCGCAGATTCCGACACTGCACACCGACGAAGTCATGACGGACGCAGCGGTCGCCACCGATGACCTCAGCCACGATGTCCTGCGTGACAAGACCACCACCACGGTCGCCATCGACTTCGGCCGTCTGACGCTGCCCGGCGACAAGATCGTTCTGTATCTGTACGGAACTCCGGGGCAGCGCCGCTTCCTTCCGCTGTGGGAAGGCATCGCGTTCGGAGCGCTCGGTGCCCTCGTCCTGGTCGACACCCGGCGGCTCAAGGATTCCTGGGAAGTGATGGAACTCATCGAGGAGCGCGGTTTGCCGTACGCCGTCGCTGTCAATGTCTTCCCTGACTCACCCAAGTACGACTTGGCGCTCATCCGCTCGAAGCTCGACCTCGCCCCGGAGACACCACTGGTCACCTGTGACGCACGAGAGAAGAACAGCGGCCTGCACGCGCTCGCCCAACTGACCGCCCATTCCATATCCGTTGCCGGAGTCAAAGCCTCGTGACGCTCACACCAGCCGAAGCCCCCGTGTCCCTGCACGGGGCCGAACACGCCGCGAATCCGCAGCGCAGCTATGAACTGCTGCGCAGGCAGGGACCGGTCGGCGTAGCCGAGGTGGCCCCCGGTGTCGTGGTCAACCTGGTCACCGACTACCGAGCCGCGCTCGACCTCCTCCAGGACACCGATACGTGGACCAAGGACACCCGGAGCTGGCTGCCACAGGTGCCGGAGGACAGCCCGATCCGGCCCCTGGTGGAGTGGCGGCCGAGTCTGTTCTTCGCCGACGGCGAGGCACACGCACACCTGCGACGTGTGATCACGGACAGCTTCGGCCTCCTGGATCCCCATGATGTGCGTGCCCTGACATTCCGCTTCGCCGACACGCTGCTCCGGGAATTCGCCGATACCGGGACCGTCGACCTCGTCCGCCAGTACGCGCAGCAGCTGCCCCTGATGGTCTTCAACGCCCTGTTCGGCATGCCGGACGAGGACGGCCCGCGGCTCGTGTGGGCGCTCGAGGCGATGATGGACAGCGATCCGGAGCGACAGGCACTGGGCGGGCAGGCGTTCGGCGCCTACCTCGAAAACCTCTACGGGACCAAGGCGGCACAGCGCGGCCACGATCTGACCTCCTGGTTCATCGATCATCCCAATGGGCTGAGCCAGGAAGAGGCCGTCAATCAGATCCTCATCACCCTCGGGGCCGGGAACGAGCCACTGTGCAACCTCATCGCCAACACGCTCGTCCGCTTGCTCAGTGACGACCGCTACTTCGGCACCCTGACCACCGGGAGCCTGCCGATCCAGCACGCCATCGACGATGCGCTCTGGCACGACGCGCCGCTGGCCAACTACAGCGTCCACTTCCCCAAGAAGGACGTGACCTTCCACGGCGCCCGCATCGCTGCGGGCTCGCCCGTCATGGTGTCGTACGCCGCCGCCAACACCTGCCCCCACTCGGGCATCCCGTCGGACGGCTACCGCTCCGGGAACAAGGCTCACCTGGCCTTCGCCGCAGGACCCCATACATGTCCTGCCCGTGACGTCGCCACGCTGATCGCCACCGCCGCCATCGAGAGGCTCCTGACCTACCTGCCGGACATCGAACTGGACGTTCCCGCAGAAAAGCTGACCTACCGCCCTGGGGCTGTTCACCGGACGCTCACCGCGCTTCCGGCCCGATTCACCCCGCTGACCCCCGACGCCAACGGGGCCACCCCCTGGAGCCGGAGCCCTTCCCGCCCCGAGCGGGACACCTCATTCTCCCCGACATCAGGCGGCACCGAGGCGTAGAAGCCGTATCACCTGCCGTCCATCGTCACGTAGCGGTGGTGCCGTCCGGGAGCCGGCCGGCACCACCGCCACAACCCCAGGGAGGAAACGCGGGTCTGTTGACCCGTCCTCTGCAAGAACGGAACCGCGACGACGGTTCCCGAACGAAAGAGGATCAATTGCCGGCGACACAAACCCTTCCCACAGGACTCCCCGACCTCTCTTCCCTACGACAGAAGGTGGGCGCGGCTCTGACCGGTTTCCTTGACGCCAAGGAACGTGCCGCGCCAGGAATCGAGCTGCTCCACCTGACCTCCGCCCTGCGCGGACTCCTGACCGGCGGAAAACGACTTCGGTCCCTGCTGTGCCTGTACGGATGGCAGGCCGCCGGAGCAACAGGTGACATGACTGCTGCCGTTCGCGCTGCCGCCAGCCTCGAACTGTTCCAGGTGTTCGCCCTGGTACACGACGACGTGATGGACGACAGCGATATCCGCCGCGGCCGGCCGTCCGCCCACCGTGCACTGGCCACCGCGTACACCGAGAGCGGCGGCCCGGGCAGCAGGGCCGAGGCGCACGGTCTGGGCGCGGCCGTCCTTCTCGGCGACCTCGCCCTGGTGTGGTCCGACGACCTCCTGCGAACAGCGGACCTCAGCCCGGGGCGGCTGGCGCAGGTGCTGCCTCTGGTGGCCGAAATGCGGAGCGAGGTCATGTACGGCCAGCTCTTGGACCTGCAGACCACCGGCCGCCTTACCGGTGATGTCGATACAGCACTGCACGTCATTCGATACAAGACCGCCAAATACACCATAGAACGGCCTCTGCACATAGGGGCGGCAGCGGCCGGAGCGACCCAGCCCGTTCTCGATGCTTGTACCGGTTTCGGCATACCACTAGGAGAAGCGTTTCAGCTGCGGGACGACCTGCTCGGGGTCTTCGGCGACCCTGCCGAAACAGGGAAACCGGTGCTGGACGATCTGCGCGAGGGCAAGGCCACCGTCCTGATGGCGCTCGCGGTCCAGCGAGCCTCCACGGCCGAACTGAAGACACTGCGCGAGCTCGTCGGGCGAAGCGACCTCAACGAGGAACACGCAGCCGCGGTCCGCACGATCCTGAACTCCACCGGAGCCCGGCTGACCGTGGAGGAAATGATCGCCACACGACGGGCCGCCGCCCTGGCCGCCCTGGACGACGCTCCCTTCCCAGGGGATGCCACGGCATCCCTGCGCCGGCTCGCCCTGGACGCGACGGCCAGACAGACATAAGGCGTCGCCGCACTCCGCCAGTCAGAACCCGAAGAGGAGTCGCCCCATGAGCATCAGCACGCCCATTGGCACGTCCTACGCCGAACGAGCCACCAACCTGGTAGACAGGGTCGACCAGGACAGCTGGGGAAGCGTCCGTCCCTCCCTGTACGAGACGGCCCGCGTCCTCTCGGCGGCGCCGTGGCTGCCCGAGGAGCCACGGCGGATCACGTACCTGCTGGAACAGCAGGCGACCGACGGAAGTTGGGGGGAGGGACCGCTGCCCTACCGGCTGCTGCCGACACTCAGTGGAGTGGAGGCCGCACTGGCTGTCCTGCGAAGGGGCACCGCGTCCGCAGAGGTCACCGGCCGGCTGACGGCCGCGGTGAACAGAGGACTCGACGCACTGCGATCCCTGCCATCGGCGGGCCCGTGGCCGGACACGGCCGCAGCGGAAATACTCGTACCCAGCCTGGTAGCCAAGATCAACGAGAAGCTGGACTCCCTGATCACCGGCGGTGACATACCTGGTTTCGGTGGCCCCCGGCTGCCGGTCCCGGGTGGCTTCAACGCGTCGGCACCCGCTTCCGTGGCCAGGCGTTACGAGTCGGCGGGCAGCCTGCCCGTCAAGTTTCACCACACGTTCGAAGGCATGGACAGCTACATCTCACCGTCTCTCTTCCCTGATGCCGACGGCCTGCTGGGCAGCTCGCCGGCCGCCACCGCGGCACGGGCAGCGCGGTTCCCCGCTACTACCGCTCAGGCCGTCGATGACCTCACCGCAGTGGCGCAGCGCTACGGCGGTCTCTTCCCCGAGGCCGCGCCGCTCCGCGTGGTCGAACGGCTCTGGGTCGCTGCCGCGCTGGCGCGCGCCCACCTGCCCGCCGCCGCTCTTCCCACTGTCCGTGGGTGGGCCGAGGAGATCTACGATCCGCAAGGCGTACGCGGTGCTCCCGGCCTCATGACCGACGCCGACGACACTGCCATGGCGGCGCTGGTTGCATCGCTCGTCGGCCTGCAGTACGACCTGGCACCGCTGGACCTGTTCCACAACGGCAGCCACTACGACTGCTACATCGGCGAGGACACCGGATCGGTCACCGCGAACGCCCACGCCCTCCAAGCCCTCGTGAGCTACCTGCGGCGCTGCCTGACCCCAGAGCTCACGTACGGCCCCCGAGCGGCGAAGCTCTGCGACTGGCTGACCGGCCAACAGCAACCCGAGGGGCACTGGACCGACAAGTGGCATGCCTCCCCCTACTACGCCACCGCGCGAAGCGTCACCGCGCTCGCCCAGTACGGCGGCCATCACGCGTCCAGGGCCGTACAGAGCGCTGCCGCGTGGACCATTGACACTCAGCGCGCCGACGGCTCCTGGGGCGTGTGGGGCAGCACCGTCGAAGAAACCGCATACGCCGTCAAAATCCTGCTGAGCGCCGCCACACCCACACCGCAGCGGCAGCACACCCGGGCCCTGGATCTTGCTGAAACGTATCTGCACACTGCCTTGCACCCCGGCCACCGACACCCCGCCCTGTGGCACGACAAGACCCTGTATGCGCCCACCGCAGTGATCGAGGCCGAGGTGCTGGCTGCGCGGGAGTTGCTGCGGGCACGTCGCGCAGCCGCATGTACAGAAGCAGATGTGGAAAGGACGGACGCGTGACACCTGACATAGATGTGACTGCCGACATGGACGTTCCGCCGACAGCCCCGGGGAGGCTGCCGCTCATCGGACACGTCGTGCCCCTCCTCAAGGACCGTCTGGAGTTCGTCGAACGCCTGCGTACATACGGGCCGATCGTCCGTATGTCGGTCGGCCTCAAGAAGGTGACCGTGGTCAACTCCCATGAGCTGATCCACGAAATGCTCACCAGTAAATCCGGTTCCTTCTCCAAGGGGCTGCTGGGCGAGAAGCTCAAGCTCTTCGGTCAGTCGGCCTTGCCGGTCGCGGAGGGTGAGCCGCACCTGCGCAGGCGCCGCCTGCTCCAGCCCGCCTTCCACCGCGAGCGGATCAGCGGGTACGTCAACACCATGCGGGAAACGGTGGAGCCGTCCATCACGGGCTGGCGTGAGGGGGAACTGCTGGACCTGAAAACCGTAATGGGGCTCATGGCCCAGGACGTGGCCATGTCGGTGTTGTGCTCCTTCCGCGCGGAGCACGAACGAGCGCGCGCGATCCTCGACGCCGTCGACACGGTCTTCACGGCCGCCATCTGGCGCACCATGGTGCCCGTGTCCTCGCTGGAACGGCTGCCCACCCGCAGCAACCGGCGGCTCAAGGCCGCCCGCAGCCTGCTGCGCAGCGAGGTGGCGAACATCATCGCGGAGCGCCGGGCGGCCCCCGACGCCCACGACGACCTCGTGACACTGCTCCTGGAGGCCCGGGACGAAACCGGTGCGCCACTGCCCGACAACGAGATCCTGTCGGAGATCATCGGGCTGCTGGCCGCGGGCTCCGAGACGACGGGAGTCATGCTGGCCTGGTTGTTCCACGAGCTGGGCCGCGACCCCGAGCTGGAGCGCAGGCTGCACGAGGAGGTCGACTCCGTGGTCGGAGAGGGACCGATCACCGCCGAGCACGTCCCCCGACTCGCCTTCACCCGCAGACTGGTCAGTGAGACCCTGCGCCTGCACCACGCCGGATGGCTGGTGACCCGGCAGGCCACCAAGCCCGTGTGCCTCGGGCAGGCCAGCTTGCCGGCGGGGGAGCAGGTGCTGTGGAGTCCCTACGCACTGCACCGGGACCCGGTCCTGTACCCCGACCCGCTGCGCTTCGACCCCGACCGCTGGCTGCCGGAGCGCCCCCAGCCGCCGCGAGGCGCCTTCATCCCCTTCGGGTCAGGAAAACGCATGTGCATCGGCGACGCGTTCGCCTGGACGGAGGCGATCGTCATCACGGCGTTCATCGCGTCCCGCTGGCGGCTGCGGCCCGTTCCCGGCGCCACCGTGGAGCCGGTCGGGCTGCTCACGGTGCACCCGTCGGACCCTCGTATGGTCGCCGAAACCAGGCAGCGGGCAGTCGCGGGGGCAGCCGCATGAGCCACACCCGAAGCCCGGCCGCGCGCACCCTGCCGATGCCCGACCTCCGAGGCTCTTTCCCCGGCCCCTTCGCCACCAGCCCGTATGCCGACGCCATCGAGGAGCAGACCGCCCACTGGCTGGGCACCTTCCCCTTGGTCGGTTCACCCGGCGAGGCGAAGGCCCTCTGCAACATCACGGCCCAGGGGGTGGCTCGTCTCCTGCCCACGGCGGACCGGGACGGCGTGTTCCTCTGCGCCGATCTCTTTCTGTGGCTCACCGCGTTCGACGACGTACACGGCGAGGCCGAAGGAGGCCGTGACACAGCCCGCCTGGTCCGCCGCATCAGTCACTGTGTCCACGTGCTGTCCGGTCACGACGAGCCGGCGGCCGATGACGACGCCGGCCTCGCCGCCCTGAGGGAGCTCCTGCACCGGTTCCGGGAACGGGCCACGCCCACGCAGTATCTACGGCTCACCGCGCACCTGCGGGACAATCTCTTCGGCATCCTCTGGGAGGCCCATCACCTCGACAGGCCCGACCAGGTCACCCTGAGCGACTATTACGCGATGCGCCCGCACACGGTCTTCGTCCGAACCGTCATGACGACCGCGGAAGTCGTGCTCGGATACGAACTCACCGAGGGTCAGCGAGCCTCGGCAGCAGTGCGGGAACTGGAGAAGGCCGTTGCCCACCTTGCCGGGTGGATCAACGACCTCGCCTCGTACGTGAAGGAGACGGATCGCGGTCGTCAGACTCCTCTGAGCCTGCCGACACTGCTGATCCGACACCGCGGGTGCGACCTCGAAGGGGCGTTCCGCCTGGCCTCCCGCATGTGCGAGGACCAAGCCTCCACCGCACGCCTTCGACTCACCGAACTCCGCGCTACCGGCAAGAACGCACTCCCGGGTCACGCTCACGCCATGGAAGCCGTCGCAGCCTCCTACGTGTGGCACATAGGGCACGCCCGCTACCAGCGTTAGACACGCCGCCGCGCGTCACCCTCCGTTTCGCATGGTCCGCACGGTACTGAGCGCCGGTCAGTCCAGCCGGGGCTCATGCCGACGGTCGACCGTCGCGACGTCCACGGGCCCGTCGCACCCCGAGAGCCGTGGCGCGTCTATCCCGGCGGGACCGAATGGCTGCATGCGAGTCCCCCGCCCTCCGCCTGACCTGGGATCGGGGGACCTCAGCCGGATCCCCATCCGGCTCAAGCCGCGACACCCTGCGCGCGCGCAACGGAAGGACTGCCGGGCTGGGACAGGACGCGCGGGGGCGGGAATGTCAGGAGAGCCAGTCGGTGTAGCGGGTGGGGGAGAGGTGGGCGTCCTTGTCGGTGAGGACGTCCCCTTTGACGGCGGCGAACATGCCGGCGGTGGGGTCGGTGACGACCGTACGGTTGTCGCCCTTGTGGGTCAGGGTGATCCGGCCGAGCTCGTCCAGGTTGAAGATCTCGGGGCCTGCGATGTTGCGGATGCCGTTCAGCGGGGCGCCCGCGGCGACCTCCGCCACCGTGCTGGCCACGTCCTTGGACGCGATCGGCTGGATCGGCGTGGCGGGCAGCCGGACGGTGTCGCCGTCGGTGGTCCAGGACAGGACGGCGTCCATGAACTCCATGAATTGCGTGGCCCGGACGATCGAGTAGGGGATCGGCCCGGCCGCGAGGATCTTCTCCTGAAGCGTCTTGGCCCGGTAGTAGTCCAGCTCCGGGACCTGGTCGGTGCCGACGATCGAGAGGATGACGAAGTGGCCGACGCCGCCCTTTCGGGCCGCGGTCAGAAGGTTGTCCATCGAGGTCTGGAAGAAGGCCGGGGACGCTTCGTCGAAGGTCGGGGAGTTCGTCAGATTGACGACGACGCCGGCTCCCGCCACTGCCTCGTCCAGTCCCTGGCCGCTGATGACGTCGACTCCGGTGGACTGCGAGTGAGGTACCGCCTCGTGTCCCGCGGAGTTCAGATCCTTGACGACCTGCGCCCCGATCAGCCCGGTACCGCCGATGACTGCGAGCTTCATGACATACCTTTCGTTGGGATTATGTGCGCAATATGGCATATGAACAGCTATGTGGGTGTGGCATGAAACGGTTCGTTGATGGGCCGAGGAGGGGCGGTGTCGGAGACCGTCGACGAACGTGACCGCTTCGCCGAGCTACGCCCGGCCTATACGGGCGTCGCCCGCTGTGACGTCTTCGAACCCGGCCGACATGCCGCAGAAGAGGATGAGGTCGTCCGGGGGCGACAGGACCTCCGCGACGGTCCGGGGGCCGCCTCGGTAGCCGCGGGCAAGGCGTACTCGCCCCGCGCCAACCGTGCCCACCTGCGTAAACACCGCTCCAAGGCGGTTGTCCCGGAGAAGAAGGACCAGGTGGCCAACCGCAAGAAGGAGGGCAGTCGGCGGTCCTCCCGTCACTTTCGACGCCGGTCTTTACCGTGATCGCAACACCGTCGAGCGGCTGATCAACCGGCTGAAGCTTCTCCTTCCTTCGGGCGAGCTCTTCCGGCCCCCTGGAGAATGAAGGCCCCACCATGGAACCAATGGTCCGGTGGTGCCCGGACCAAGCACGGGCCCCCGCGACCAAAGGACGTATCACATGCCCAGGGAGGCCCAGCCCGGCCCGCTGCGGGTGCTCGTCTTCGGCGCCGCACTGCGGGCCGATTCATCCAATGCCCGCCTCGCGTCGCTCGTGGCCCGGCTGATTTCCGACACCGGCGCCACCGTCGACCACGCTGCGATGCACGATTTCGGCATGCCCTTGTACGACGGTGACGCGGAGGCCGCCGAAGGGCTGCCGGACGGCGCTCTTTTGCTGCGTGACCGGATCGAACAGGCCGACGCATTCGTCATTTCCTCGCCCGAGTACAACGCCTCTGTGCCGGGCCTGCTGAAGAACGCGATCGACTGGGTCTCGCGTGTGCGGCCGCAGCCGTTCAAGACCAAGCACGCGATGCTTGTCTCCGCCTCGCCGTCCCTGGTCGGCGGCAACCGAGGACTGTGGGCGCTGAGGGTCCCCCTGGAGCACCTCGGTACCCGTGTCTATCCGGACATGTTCAGCCTTGCCAACAGCTACCAGGCCTTCGCGGAGGACGGAACGCTGATCGACCCGGAGCTGCAGCAACGTCTGTCCGAAACCGTGGCCGGTTTCCTCAGCCTCGTCGAAGCCGATGTGCGTTACGTCTGTCTGGAGCGCCGGTGGTACGAGTTCCCGGGTGACCGTACTGAGGCGTCCATCACCCAACGGGCCGAGGAATGAGCCCGACCGAGGGAGGCGGCGCGCTCAGCAGCGACGGCCCGGGTAGGCCGGGTCGTCGGTGATCCTTACTTTCTGGGGCGTGTTCCGGGGGAAGGTCCAGATCCGGCCGGAGGTGCTGACCGCGGTCACCGAGGTGTCGTCCAGCGTGATTTGGTGGAACGGATCGGACCAGGCGGAGACGGCGAGCCACTCCAGGGTGCTCTCGTCGTCCTCCCGGGTCAGCGCGACCCAGCCGATGGATCCGTGATGGGCGGACTCTCCCGCCCAGGCGCGGCTTCCCTCGTGGGTGTGCGTGGCGAGCGCGGAGTCGACCTCCACCCAGCTGTCGGTACTCCATTCGGTGGCGCGCAGGGCCTCGGTCCAGTGCCAGCTCTCGGCCCGCGGATCGTCGAGCCGGTCGGGCGTCTGCAGACGCAGCAGATCCATCACGGTGAGAGAGCCGTCGGCGAACACGATGAAGTCCCCGTCGGGCGCCTCCCGGTCGCGCCATCGCCGGCGCACCTCCCGGGCCATGGCCGTCGTGGCCGAATCGTTCATGCGCGGCATTGTGTCACGGGGCATCCCGCGAGTGGCTTCGCTCAAGTGCAAGGCCCAGGCCGACGGCTGGACCTGAGTGGACGTCACCAGCGGCCGCACTGTCCAGCAGGACTCTGAGAGGACGGTGCGTGAGCTGATATCCGATTCTGGGTGAGGTCGGAGCAAGGCTGCTGCTCGTCGGCCTGGTCGTCTACTGCTCCCTGGCGAAGCCGCCGACGTCGGCTTCGGCGAGGACGTTGAATCTGCCGGAGCGCCCAGTCCGCATAGGATGCGCTCCACGGACTGGTCGTACGGGCGAGGGGTTGGGGACTGAAGGTGTTCGGGGGCAGAAAAAAGGAGGGCGGGCTGCCGAGGATCCCGCGGAGCGTGGATCCTCGGCGAGCCAGTGTCCTGCCGGTTCCGGCCAAGGCGCAGGCCGACGCGCGCATGTTCATGCTGGGTGGCGACACCATCCGGGCGGTCAAGGTGATCGTGGACGCGACGGGCTACGACCTGCGCCAGGCCCGGGACATCGTGTATGCGCTGGTCTACGACATCGAGGTGCCGAAGGGAAGCTGAGCCGAGACGCGACGCACGCGGATCCGACCGCCCTCCGTGATCGTTGCGGTGAGGCTCGGGCCTGGTGATCACAGGACGCGTTCGAGAGCTGATACTGAGCCGGAGAGCGGGAGGGCCAACGGATCGCTGCGGTTCGTTGGCCCTTCTCGCGCCGTGATGGGGCGTCAGTGCGCCACGGTGAAGCGCCCGCCGATGTGCTTCGGCTGCTCGACCTCGTCCAGCAGTGACACGGCGTAGTCCTCGGTGGAGATCCGGCTCTCGCCTTCCGCGCCGATCAGCAGGTCCTCCAGACCCGCGGTACGCGCCGGTGCGTTCGCCCGGAGTGATGACGGCGGCCGGCGACAGGTTGGTGGCGGTCCGCAGGAAGTCCAGCGCTGCCCGCTCCAGCACCGACAGTTGGTGGCGCGGGGCGAGGATCTCGATGTCCTTGTCCCGATCGCTCATCGGTAGCAGGCGCAGCACGGCGAACGCGTTCGCCATGCCCAAGCAGGCCGGTCGCAGCAGCACGGTTGGTCATCATGCGGCGTTGAGTCGACGGCCGCGCGACGGTACAGACCCGACCGACCGCGCTCGACATCCCGTACACCCCGCACACCAGCTCAGACCAGCGCGGATGAGGTTATCGGCAAGCGCAGGGCCGGGGCCGTCGAACCGCGTCCTCGTTCTCGGCGTCGCTGAGGGGACGGAGGAGCGTCTCGCACTTGCCGTTGACATGCCCTGTGACCCAGATCACGGGCTGCAGGTGCATCGTGGGTCGCACGCCAGTGCCTTTTACAGGGTGTAGGCAACCGGCGAGAACAGGGACAGTGTGGATGGAGCAGAGTCGAGCCCGTGCGTTCGACGAGTTCGTGGCTGCCCGCTGGTCGGTGCTGGTCCACCTGGCCCGTCTGCTCGTCGGAGGTGATCGGCATCGGGCCGAGGACTTGTTGCAGGAGTCCCTGGTCAAGCTCTGGTTCGTCTGGTCCAAGGTCGCGGATGACGCCCCGGAGCTGTATGTCCGCAAGGTGATGGTGCGTGCGGCGGCACGCTCGGGACAGCGGCGCTGGTGGGGTGAACGCCCCGTCGAACAGCTGCCCGAGACGGCGGTGGTCGGCGATATGTCAGCGGACGTGGCGGAGCGTTCTCGGCTGGAGGCCGCGCTGGCCCAGTTGTCGCCGAAGCAGAGGGTGGCGGTGGTGATGCGCTACTACCAGGACCTGCCCGAAGGGCAGGTGGCGGAGGCGCTCGGGTGCCCGGTGGGCACGGCTCGGTCCCACGCCGCACGCGGGGTGGCGCAGCTGAGGCAGCTCCTGGGCAATGTGAACGAGCCGGTGCGGTGAAGGAGAACCCCATGGATCACTTCGAGCGGCAGCTGGCACGGATGATGCGCGAAACCGAGGCGCCCGCACTGTTCGAGCCGAAGCACCGGGAACGTCTCCGGGCAGGGGTGCGTGTCCGCTGTCGGAAACGGGCCGCGCAGAGGGCAGTCGGCTCCGTCCTGGCCGTTGTCGGTCTCAGTGTCGGGATGCTCCTGCTGCCCGGCCGTGCGACCCAGGTCGAGCCCAGCCACCCCGGCCCGAAGCCCGCGGCGAGCCCCTCGCTCTCCGCCCCGCCCGCGACACCCGACGCGTCCTTGAGCGCGCCTCCCTCCTCGGACACCTCCACTGCCCCAGCGTCCCCGGACGGGACCCCTGCAAGCGCGCCGCCGGTCACGACCGGGAGTACGGCCACGGCCACCGAGACCCTGCCGGGGGGCACGGAGGGCGTGTCGCCGTCCTCGACCTCGGCTCCGCCTTCGAGTACGGCGACCGCGCGGAACTAACCGTCGACCGCCTCGTCCACGCTCGTCACCCCGTAGCACCGTGGCGCACCGTCGCCCCAAGCGTCTCCGGCCCACCCCGTGCAAGGTCACAAAAAGGATAGAACATGAGAAACCAAGGGTCACTTGCCCTGAAGGACCTCAGCCGACTGCCATACCGCGCACCGGTGGCGACGCACCACCCGGAGCCCGTCCTGGACGTGGTCGTCCCCGTGTTCAATGAGGAGAGAGATCTGGAGCCGAGCGTGCGGCGGCTCCACGCACACCTGCGCGAGACCTTCCCCTATCCGTTCCGTATCACCATCGCCGACAACGCAAGCACGGACAGCACCCCGCGGATCGCCGCTCGGCTGACGGACGAACTGCCCGAAGCGCAGTGGCTTCGGCTGGCCGAGAAGGGACGCGGCCGGGCGCTGCGTACCGCCTGGTCGCTCTCGTCGTCCCCCGTACTCGCGTACATGGACGTAGACCTGTCCACGGAACTGACGGCATTGCTGCCGCTTGTGGCCCCGCTGCTCTCCGGCCACTCCGACATCGCCATCGGCACCCGCCTGGCCCCCGGTTCCCGGGTGGTGCGCGGCCCCAAGCGAGAGATCACCTCTCGTTGCTACAACGCCCTTCTGCGCTCCGTCCTCGCCGTGGGATTCTCCGACGCGCAGTGCGGATTCAAGGCGGTGCGGCGTGATGTGGCCCAGCGACTGCTGCCCCTCATACAGGACTCGGAGTGGTTCTTCGACACCGAACTGCTGGTGATCGCCGAGCGTGCCGGGCTGCGCATCCATGAGGTGCCGGTCGACTGGGTGGACGATCCCGACACCCGGGTCGACATCCTCGCCACGGCACTGGCCGACCTGCGCGGCATCGCCAGGATCAGCGGGGCACTGGCGCGGGGCACGCTGCCGCCGGGCGGGTCGCTCCGCGATGTTGGCACCGACGCACCAGGCAGGCTCGCCACCCAACTCGTGTGCTTCGCCGCCGTAGGAGCCGTCAGCACCCTCGCGTACCTGCTCCTCTACGCGGCGCTGCGCCCGGTGGCCGGATCCCAGGCCGCCAACGCACTCGCGCTGCTGGTCTGCGCCGTCGTCAACACGGCCGTGAACAGGCGGCTCACCTTCGGCCTCCGTGGCCGCAGCGGTGTGCTGCGCCACCAGGGCAGGGGCCTGGTCGTCCTCCTGATCGGCCTGGCGCTCACCGGCGGATCGCTCGCCGCTCTGCACCACGCGGTGCCCTCGGCCGGTCGGGCCACCGAACTTGCCGTACTCCTCGCCGCCAACCTGACCGCGACACTGCTGCGGTTCTTGTTCTTCCGAACGTGGGTGTTCCGCGCATGATCAGGACCACGGCCCGTACGACCGCGACCGCCACCCTGAGCTGGAACGCGAGGCTGTCGCAGCAGCCCGCCACCACGGGCCCCGACCGCGGACGGCTGCGCCGCACAGCCGAGTACTACGGCCCCGTACTGGCCGTCTACGGCACGCTCAAGTTCATCGGCTTCGCCACCTTCATGTGGCTGCTGCACTCCGCCGGGGACTACCGCACGAAGCACCCGCGCTTCGGCGGAGGCGCCCACCCGTGGGACGTCCTGGCCAGCTGGGACGGCTGGTGGTACCAGCAGATTGCTGTGCACGGGTACGACCCTCAGCTGGTCCCGATCCCCGGCGCCACCGGCCCGATCACCCTCGAGGGGAACTCGGCGGCGTTCTTCCCGCTCTACCCGGCGCTGATGCGGCTGGTCTCCGAGCTCACCGGTCTCGGCCCGTACGGCGCCGGCCTGCTGGTCTCCGTCGTCGCCTCGTTGGCCGCCGCCCTGGGCATCTACGCCGTCACCGAACGCCTCGGCGGCAGACGGGCCGGGCTGGCCGCGGCCGGACTCTGGGCCGTCTGGCCCGGTTCCGGCGTGGAGTGGGCGGTCTACTCCGACTCCCTCTACGTGGCCCTGGCCGTCTGGGCCTGCCATGCCGTCCTGAGCCGCCGCTGGCTCGCCGCCGGTCTCCTCACCTGCGTGGCAGGGCTCAACCGGCCCACTGCCGCGGCGCTGATCGCCGCCGTCGCCGTCGCGGCCCTGCTCGCGCTCTACCGCCGCCGGGACGGCATCCTGCGTCCGATGGTCGCGATGGCCGTCGCCCCGCTCGGCCTCCTCGCCTATCTCGGCTGGGTGGGGCACCAGATGGGCGACTACGGCGGCTACTTCAGGCTTCAGTCCGATGCCTGGGCCCACGAGTGGGACTATGGCCGGCACACCCTCGACGTCCTCACATCCGTCCCGGTGGGCCACTCCGACTATCTCTCCGCCTGGCCCTTCGCGGATCTGATCGGCGTCGGTGTCGTCCTGCTCGCGCTCGCACTGCTTCTGCTGCTGATCAGGCTGCGTCCCCCAGTGGTCCTGATGGTCTATACCGTCCTCACCCTCGTCCTCGTCCTTGGCAGCCAGCAGATATTTGGCAACGTCTCCCGCTACCTGCTCCCCCTCTTCCCGCTCTTTCTCCCGCTGGCCCTCGCCCTGCGCCGGCTCAGCCTGACCCACCAGCTCATGCTCCTCGGCATCGCAGCCCTGGCTTCCGGCTCGTACGCGGGCTACGGCCTTTTCGAACTCGGTGTCCCGTAACTGGCAGACCCGGGAACGGATTGAGCCGTTACTGGACGCGACGGGAGTCATAGAAGCCGTCGATGTACTCGAAAAGTGCGAGGTTCGCTCGGCACGTGTCGCGAAGACGCGACCGCGCACGCACTCGGGCGCCTCGTTCGGATCGTTGTACTGCCTCGGCTACGGCCTCTCAACTGAAGGAAGCAAGTTGTGCCACGAGTGTCCGCAGGTGCCTTTGCAGCCGGTCTCCCTGCGGCGGGTGTCGGCGACGGAGGGGCCTGCGGCCCTTCCGCGACCCCGACGCCGCCGAGGACGACGAGGGAGCATGGGACTCAGCGGGCCAGCAGGTCCTGGACGGCCGCCGCGATCTCGTCGGGTGCCTCCTCGGCCATGAAGTGGCCTGCTCGGGTCAGCCGGTGGTCCAGGTCCGGCGCCCACGCCTTCCACACCGCGGCAGCGTCGTAGCCCAGCTGTGCGCCCCAGTCCTGCTGGATGACCGTCACCGGCATGGCCAGCTGCGACCCGGCGTCCAGGTCCGCCTGGTCGTGCGTGACGTCGATGCCCGCCGAGGCCCGGTAGTCCGCGACGATGGACGTCACTGCCGCGGCGCTCGCGCTCAGGTATTCGGCACGCACCTCCTCGGGCATGGTTGTCGGGTCGTTGGCCCAGGCATCGAGGAACGAGCCGAAGAACGCGTCCGCACTGCCTGCGATCATCGCCTCCGGCAGGCCCGGCGGCTGCGCCATCAGGAAGAGGTGGTAGCCGACCGCCGCCGAGACGCCATGCAGGACGTTCCACATGTCGAGCGTCGGCACGATGTCGAGTATGCCCAGGTGGGTGATGGTCTCCGGGTGGTCCAACCCCGCCCGGAAGGCGACCAGGGCGCCCCGGTCGTGGCCGACGAGGGCGAAGCGCTCGTGGCCGAGCGCCGCCGCCAGGGACACGATGTCGGCGGCCATGGTGCGCTTGGCGTACACATCGGGGTCGGTGGCCGTCGGCTTGTCGCTGGCGCCGTAGCCCCGCAGGTCAGGACAGATCACCGTGTGCCCGTCGGCGAGCCGCTCGGCGACGTGTCGCCACATCAGGTGGGTCTGGGGAAATCCGTGCGACAGCACGACCGGGCTGCCGCTGCCGCCGACAGCTGCAGCCAGCTCCACACCGTCCGCACCGGGCAGGCGGATGTGATCGAAGCCGGGAATGGTGAGCGTCATGAGGGACCGTCCTTGCGGGTCGGGGACTTGACCGGATCAGCTTGGGCGACGGCGATCAGCAACCGATCAGTACGATTGGGAGCAGCAGGCCCCTGGCGCGGAGGATGAGGGCATGCGAATCGACGTGCTCGGTGTGGTGCGGGCCCTCCGCGACGACGGCAGCCCGGTTGACCTGGGCGGACCCCGCCATCGTGAGGTACTCGCCCGGCTCGTCGCCGCCGAGGGGCGGATGGTCACCACCGACACCCTCGTCGGTGACCTGTGGACCGATCCACCTGCCCGCGCCGTGGGTGCTTTGCGTACGTTCGTCGCAGCGCTGCGACGCGCCCTCGAACCCGACCGGCCGCCCCGCAACCCGCCGCGCGTCATCGTCACCGAGGGCCCCGGCTACGCGCTGCGCCTGCCGCGCGATGAGGTGGACGTCCACCGGTTCCAGGACATCCTGGCCCGAGCCCGCCGCAGCCCCGACGTGGTGGCCGACCTCGGCGCGGCACTCGCGGCCTGGCGCGGACCCGCCTACGCCGATGTGCCCGACTCCGCATGGGCGCAGCGCGAGCGGGCCCGGCTGGAGGAATTGAGGTTGGAGGGGGTGGAACTGCGCGCCCGGATCCTTCTCGACTCCGGGGAAGGGGCCGACCTCGTAGCCGAACTGGGTGCCCATGTCGCCGAACACCCGTGGCGCGAGCCGGCCTGGGGGCTGCTTGCCCGCGCGCTGTACCACGCGGGCCGCCAGGCCGACGCGCTGGCCACCCTTCGCCGCGCCCGCGCGATGCTCGTCGACCACCTCGGACTCGACCCCGGTGCCGAGCTTCAGCGCCTGGAGACGGACATCCTCAACGGGGCCGTTCCCGCTGAAGGAGCACCTACGACGTGGACAGGCGCTGGTGTGCGGCTCGGCCCGCGCACCACCATGGATCTGGCCCGCACCCTCGCACTGGCGGGTGGCGAAGCCCTCGTCCACTCCCGGCGCGACCGCCTCGCCGCCATTCATGCGGCGGAACGCACGGGAGACCTTTCCGGGACCTGTCCCCGAGTGGTGGACACCTCTGAGCCCGGCCCCGGCAGGGGCCGGGTAGGAGGGATCTCTTATGGTGATGAAGGTCTACTCGCCC